>JAYVXG010000349.1:0-1676 GCA_043785475.1 Armatimonadota bacterium | reverse complement strand
GGGCAAGGATCAGCGGTTCGATATCTGAGCGCCCGACGAATTGGTAAGGGGCGTATGAGGATCTTCGCAAAGCCTTTGAGGCTGAGCGGTCGAGATTGTCGGGGCTAACTGGGTTGTGGGTTGTGGCAATTAATAGAAACTTTCGCCATCTTGCGAGATGCACGAGCAATCTAACTGGTTTCTCGGCGTGACAGTAGACTACATCTGCTTTTCCCTGAAGGCTCAGTTTGAGAACGCCAAACAGAGCTCCCCATTTTCTTCGATTAATGATATGGGTTGGAATGTCGCGCTTTTTAAGTCGAGTCGAGAACTGCCAAATTATATGCTCGACCGCCCCCCAAGCTGGCGGCGGGATAGGATTGTCACCGTGACCAACGAAAACGTGGTGCCGCTTCATAAAGCAAGTTCACAGATTGATTCGAGAATTCGCTCTACATCGGCGACGGAGTTGGCTTGGTAGAGTTCGGATCGAATTTGAGCCGCGCCGGGGATTCCCTTAATGTACATCGGCATTTGCCCGCGCAACGATCGGATGGCTCTTCCTTCGTGGACGAGAATATGTGGGTGCTGGAGGGCTTCCTCGTAGGTGGAAACTTCGCACTCGTAGGCGACCTGGAGCTTGGCGTGAAGCGTGGCGACCCTAACTCTTTCATTCATGGTTGGCTCCGGTGGTTGGGGAAGCCCAGCCATGGCGGCGGAAATTTTGGCCAGGGCCCACGGGCTTGATATTGCGGCTCTGCCAACCATTACGCCATCACACCCGGTTTCTCGGATCATATTGAGGGCGTCTTCTGCGGTTTTGACGTCGCCGTTGCCAACAAGGGGTACCGAAACTGATTCACGAAGTCGCTTGATCAAGTCCCAATCGGCCTCGCCTTCAAATCCCTGTTTCGCAAATCGAGCGTGAAGCGTGAGCATTTTAATACCGGCACCTTCGAAACGTTTTGCGAGCTCGGGGGCCGCGAAGAGGGAATAGTCCCAGCCGGCCCTCACCTTGACGGTTACGGGGACTTTAACCGCGTTGACGACTGCGGCAACAATCTTTTCCGCTGACACTGGGTCTTTTAGGAGTGCTGCTCCGGAGCCAGTCTTACAGACTTTCGGCACCCAACATCCCATGTTGATATCGACGATATCGGCACCCATGTCTTCGGCGATTCTCGCCGTGTCCGCCATGACGTTCGCATCGGCTCCAAAAATTTGGATGCCAAGAGGGCGTTCTTCGGGGTGGATTTGCATCTTTTTGAGCGTTTTTAACGCGCCATGATGGATGGCCATGGCGCTAACAAACTCGGTGAAAACAAGGCCCGGGTTACCGATTTGTTTAGCAATGAGGCGCATCGGCAAAGAGGTTACGTCTTCCATTGGGGCCAGAATAAGCGGCGGGTCTATCTTGATCGAGCCAACGGAGAACACTCCTTATAGGATACTAGGACAAAAAAAAGCTGGAGCGATTTGCTAGGTTTCATTTCTGCCAAACCCGCTATATAATAGTTAAATGCGTTTAATTTATGTGCTTGGAGGGCTTTGCCTTTCACTTTCGGCTCTCGCGGTTGCACCTGGCTCGACATCGGACACGAATACCCCTGATTTCACTTTCGTCGGTCAAATTGGCGGGGCCTCGGGAGTTTTAGTTGGCCCCGATCTCGTTTTGACGGCCAAACATGTTGGCGCCG
>JAYVXG010000348.1:0-5747 GCA_043785475.1 Armatimonadota bacterium | reverse complement strand
TACAAAACCGACTGCTCGTCTGGTCGGTTGAACCCGGGACCGCGATTTACTAGCCGGTGACCATCGCAAAAAGTATTCATGGAGACAAAAATTGACAGGTTGTTTCTGCGGGCTTCAGTGCACATGGGACCGAGCGGGTCGAAATCGCCGAGTTCTTTACCTTTCCACTCTTTGAGTTTTGGGGCGAATTTGCTGGGATAGACCGTTTCGCTGGAGAGGGGTTTTACGTCGAAGACGAGGGTGTTGAATCCCGCGGTCTTGATTCTCGCAACTAAGCTGACAATTTTTTCGAGGGTGTTGTACCGCTCGATGTTGGCGGTAGCGTCGATCCATATGACGCGGGCTTCGAGGTTGTAGCGCGAGCAGACTAGTTTTGCGGGGCCGTTATATCGAAGTTGCCGATCAAGGATGATGGGTGGGAGACCCGGCATGGGGTTTCCGGGCTGGAATCGGCTACCAGTTTGGCTTAATAAGAATAAGCCGGGCAAGAAAGGCATGCCCGGTTTTACCTGTTTTGCAGGCGTCGGAACTTGGCCGTTATCTACCTCACCTCTTCGCAAGCTCGTACCTCGTGCGAAGATCCTCTCCTAAGAGGAGAGGAAAAACTCTAAAAGGATAAGCAAAAATTAAGCGGCGAGAGCCTTAAGAACGCGATCGCGCGCGTCATCGCCTTTCTCACGGACGACTGTATATACCCAGTAGGCGAATTCGCTGTCGGAGGCTTGGTCGCGAAGGTCCACATTCTCGCCGCTTATCACAATGGCATGAGTAGGAGTGAACGTGGCGTCAAGGGGCACGAAAAGATCAACTCCAGCCGGTGCTTTGGCAATTTCCAGGAATTCAAAATGGTTCTCTAAATGCCATTTTTTGTTGAAAACATGCATGTTACGGGCGATATTGGCATCGTAGTCAATGTTGAGTGAATCAAAGGTTTTCGATCCTTCGTGATAAAGAAACGCGCCATCGACAATCCAGTTCGTAAAGCTGGCGAGCTTTACGCGGACACACAGATCGTCGTCTTCAAAATTGCCGAGGCCGAAGACGGGGTCGAAGCCACCGATTGCGGTCAGGCACTCAGGGGACATCAAGAAACAAAGCCCTCGAATTTGGTTCCAAGGGGTTGCTTGAGATTTCTTGGTGTGGAGAAAGTCGTTTGCTTTTCGCATCAAACTTGGAAGATCGGTATATTGGCCGACTTCGACTTGCTGCTTGCCGGCAACTTTGTTAGAGACAACGCCGAGAAGGCCAGGCTTCTGGTCCATCGCGCTTAAATTGTTGAAGGCGTGAGCCAGCTCGCTGAGGCAACCGAGCGAAGCATAAACATCATCGTTGGTAACGCCAAAGGCGCCGAAGCCACCTTTGGTTTGTAAAAATTTGAGCCCTTTGTTTGCGCCTTGCCCGTATCCGGTGTTCTCTTTGTTCTCGAGCAAGGTCAAGAAGTGAGGAGCTTGGGCGGCAAAATCGTACCACAGTTTCTTGTTCTCATCATTTGTTTCGTTCAAGATCACCGCGAACTCGACTTCTCCGGGATAGTAGGTGACAAAAGCAGAAATGCTTTCGATTCCCATTTGGGCATTGTTGACCGTCGGCATGGAGAGTCCGAGCTTTGGCCAGTGAGGAAGCTCGCCGTCGCCGATTACGGCAATGGTGAACCAGGCATCAGGGTCGAGCCCTTCGTAAAGTCGACCAGGCAACAGGGTGCTCTGGCTGAGGAATCGGACTTGACGGTCGGGGAAATGTCGATGAATCAGTTCGGCAAACTCTTCCGCTGTCCACTCGATGGTGTGATATGGGTTCGTTGGCTTGTCTCCAAGCTTTGCGTTTGGATCGTACAGCTTTCGATTTGGGGTGCTGATGATAATCTTGCCCTTACATGTTTTGAGGGCTTCGAGAAACTTTTCTGGATCGGGGAGATGCTCAATTGTTTCGAAGCTGGTGACGACGTCGGCTTTTGAGTAGTCGTAATTGCAAACGTCCTCGACGTCAAACGATGCTCGTGGATAAACCGCATTTGCGTGGGTTACCGCTTCGGCGGAAACGTCAACGCCGTAGCTCTTCGTTGCAAAAATTGACGAGAAATCGGTGCCATAGCCTTCGCCGCTTGCGGCATCAACAACCACGGCGTCTTCGTACCAAGGTCGAAAGTACACGTACCGTTGCCAGTGGGTCGCTTGGGTTGCGTAATCGCTGACAAAAGGGATCATGCGTTCGCCGGTCCAGGCAAGAGGTTGATTCGAGCTGCTCATCGTTACTATCATTTCGGCAAATTAACAATGAACTCAAGGTTTGAAGCCAAAGAACTTCGAGTATTTTTCGAGACATAATGGGATATGACCCTCAGAGTTCCGTTCGATGGATTTGTGGAGGCGGTTCGACGAAACTTGAATACTCACGATATCTACCTGCATTCGGATAATGCTCGGGTGATCGTTTCGGCTGGGCAGGGTGACAAAAAAATGGTGGTTATCGCCTCCGCCCAGATGTCTATCGACGAGGCAAAGAGTAAATTGCACGGGGAAGGCCTCCACGTTTATGAAGGTCTGTGGTCGATTGGCGATGATTTAGAATTGATGAAGATGCCCTTTATGGGAGCGGTCTCATACCGAGCCAATAAAGACAAAACTGCAGTTTGGCTTGAGGCCTATCCCGAAATGCCGAGCGAAACGAGGGTCTTGCAGGATCTGTACGTGGAGTTCAAAGAGTCGGGTGAGATCGGAGAAGTTACATTTGATCAGTTTGAGTTAGGGGCACAGGCTTCGGTTGTCGTCTTGAGTCCGGACCAAATCGAGACCTTCTTGACGTCGAAACGTCTCCAGGGTGTGTGAAATTGATCCAGCGGGGCGTGACCGCAGGATTGCCCAGTAAAGTATCTGACCCTCGTTGGTCGGCAATTTCTGATAGCGTTCGGCAGCTTCCCTCTTGTTGGATTCGAGAAGACTTCCTCTTTTGGGAGTTGTGCTGGAACCCAGGCGAAATCGGTGCACCCCAGCGGCTAGAAGCGGTCATGGCCCTGTGCATCACGTCCAAGAAAAAACTCATGTTGAACGTTGTGCCTTGCCCGCATCCGTCTTCGGATGGGTGGAAAAAGCGGGTCGGTGGCTCATGGAAAAATTGGATGCGCCCCGACTTCCGACTTTGGGAGCCAATTCGGGAATCGTTACAACTCGCATTCGACTTTTGCCTGAGAAGGTGGGAGGCAATGGGTGGGCATAGGAACGCGCTCGTGGTCGAGTGGTACAACGAACCCGCAACTGGGCACGTGAGTGGAGGAAATATTGAGAACGAGCCAAAGGGCAGTTGGAGCAGGGAGTTTCATGCCTTCTGCAATTTCCTTTTGATCGGCCCGAGCGGCATCAATTTTCATGGCTATCCGGTGGTTGGTCCAACGCTTTCGTTTTTTGGGGAAAAAGACGCGGAACGACAGGAATTGGCGACCGCGATGGGCGGACATGATGGCCATTGGCTATCAAAAATGACTCGGCGGTGCGTGAATTTGGGAATCTATCTTCCTCGTCCGGCGCAATCGCCCGAAGGGGCCGCCGAGATGTACCGGGTTGAATTGGAGCGAATTCTCAGAATCGTGTCGGGGCTGGCGATGCCAGCGACGCCGAAGCACATCAGAATTCACGAGTGGTATGTGACCAAGCCGATGCTGGGGTATCCAAACGGTGAATGCGAGGAAAGTTTCCGTGCGGAGTGCATTATGGCTATAGGGGAGGCGATTACTTCATACCGCGATATCGAGGCGGCTTTCTTCTTTACTCATTTCTATCCACCGGAGCGGGTTAAGTCTCCGTATGAGGATTACGGAACGTTTAGCGGCCCATGCCGGACCGCAATGATGAGGTTCTTAATGGAGTGAAGCAAACAAATTTAAGTAAATTTGCTGGGAATTACATAGAACCTTCAAAATGCGAGAAATTGCACGTAAGATTATGAAGACAACTTTCCACTACATTTAGTGGGGTTGGAGGGTTTATGATCAAAACAAAATTGGCTCGCGCCGCAATTCTTCCTATCGTCGGTATCTGTTTCGCCTCGAGCGTCTTCGCTTCATCCGTGACGCTTGCATTCCCGAGTTCTAACTCAGTCATTACGTCGCCAACGAACCCAGGTTCCAATGGTTCACTGGGGGCTGGGGGCGGTGGAGCCTTATACAATGCGGGGGACCGCCTTGACGAACTTTTTACCGCAACTGGGCTACCGACCGCGGACAGTTCGCGATGGGTCTTCTCGATGAGCAATTTTACGTCCAGCTCAGTCAATACCTTTGATGTTGCAATCAACAACACAGTTATTGGAAACTATTCATTTGCCTCATCAGCGGGTTCGCCGGTAAATTTTGACCTGACCTTCAATCATGCAGGCCTTGTCACTGGTCCAAACTATAAATTGAGCATTATTGCGACTTCAACGGTTGCTCCTGGATTTGGGTCTTGGAACTGGTTCCCCAATGGTGCAGTTACCCTGACTTCAGCGGTGCCTGAACCAGCATCGATGGCAGTTCTAGGACTGGGAGCTTTGGCTCTTATTCGACGACGCCGAAAGTTATAAAATGAATTGGTCTCGGCAGCGAATGACTCACTGCTGAGACCTAATTTGGCTTAAATTAATCCTTTGGATTTGAAGAACTCGTAGCTTTGTTGTACTGCTTCGAGCGGTGGGCATGGGCTCTCGTCGAGTTCAATGCCGCCAAACGAAATGTTGTTCTTCCGGGCGAATGCGATACAACCGTCCATGTCTACCTGACCCTGCCCGGCGATAGTCCATCGAGGCGTCTTGCTTGGGTCAACGTCTTTTAGGTGAAGCATTTTGACGCGGTCGGCATGCTCGTTGATGAAGGAGACTTCATCTTTGCCGCCAACGCGAACCCATGCAACGTCAACTTCGAAATTCATGTGGGTTGCCGGAACCAATTCCATCAGGTGCTCAAGGCCCGATTTGCCCTCAACTTCCTTGATCTCGAAATCATGGTTGTGATAAAGGTAGTTGAATCCTGCCTCGTGAGCCTTACTGCCGGCATCGACGAGTTTTTCCGAAAATATCTTGATGGAATCAAGTGAGACAAAATTGTCGGAAGCGGTCCAGGGCATGATGATCGTTTTGCAGTCGAGCACATTCATGACATCGAACAATGCGCTAGGGTCTTCAAACTGGTCGAGGCCGTAATGAGCACCGCTGACTTTCAGGCCAGTTTCATCGAGATAGCCTCTCCAATCCTTTACGGAATCTCGATCAAGACCACCTAATTCAACGTATTTCAGACCAAAGGATGCGAGAGCCTTGAGAGTGCCGAGAGGATCCGCCACGATTTCGTTGCGGACAGTATAAAGTTGGACGGAAATTTGCATTCCCAACTATTATGAAGCCTAAAAGGATGGCGGTTTGTTGAGTTCTTTTTCTTTGAAGTACTCGTTGGTCAAAACTTCATCGATCCAGCTCTTGTTGTCCAATTCTTGAACAGTTTTCTTTTCACGCTCTTCAACCGCCAAGATTTTTTCTCGTGGAACGTCGGCAATATAGGAAAGAACTCCATTTCTGACTCCTCGAATGGTGACGAGAAGGAGTTTATTGTCATAGTCAAGGGCGATCGCAGCCAAGACTGCTCCCATGTATCTCCCGTGCTCCCCTTGCGCCACGTTGTACGTGAGGATCATGCTCTTTTCCCTCGGATCCGCAACTACGCTCAGAACATGTTTGCCAAATGTTGTGCGATTGATGATTTGGTCAAGAAGCTTTTGGTCGTC
>JAYVXG010000347.1:0-1679 GCA_043785475.1 Armatimonadota bacterium | reverse complement strand
TATTTCCATATTAGTCATCCCCGAAGGTCAGGCATTTACCCATAGGGCTTCCGACGGGCTCACCGTCTAATGAAGCAAGTACACCGGTCAAAAACACCGACCGAATCTTACCGGTCAATTCAACTCCATTATAAGGGCTCCATCCACATTTGGAATGCAGCTTGGTTTCATCGACCGTCCATTTTTGGCGCGGATCAAATAGCACCAAATCAGCGTCGAAGCCAACTTCAATCTGTCCTTTTCCATGAATCCCATAAAGTGCGGCCGGCGTCGAGCAAAACATTCGAGCTATTGATTCATAGCTGATTCTGCCCTGCGACGCAAATGTTAGCAGAACGGGCAAGATGGTCTCTACACCTGGCATCCCGCTAGGCGACGAAGGATATGGCTGTGCCTTCTCCTCAAGAGTATGGGGAGCGTGGTCAGAGCCAAAGACGTCGAACAAACCATCACCCAACGCCTTCCACAGCGCCTCACGGTGCTCATCCGAGCGCAGCGGTGGGTTCATCTGGGCTTTCGTCCCCAGTTCGTCGTAACATGAAGGGGCCGCGAACCAAAGATGCTGGGGCGTGATCTCGCACGTTATCGGAAGTCCTTTCGCCTTCGTAGCCGCAATCAGAGGCAACTCGTCCGCAGTCGAGATGTGAAGAATGTGAACCGGGCGCCCAGTTTCCTCACAAAGGCGGATCAGTCGCTTGGTTGAAATAACCGCACTCTCGGCATCACGTAAAAACGGATGTTCATGTGGGGTAGGCGAAGGGCTAATGAGAGCTTTTCTCGCAACATTCCGGGCTTCGTCTTCGGAGTGCACGGCGACGCGTCTATTCCCGTTCTGAAGAACCCGACGAAGATCGTCCTCATCGTCGACGAGCAAATCCCCGGTTGAACTCCCAACAAAAATCTTGATTCCCGGTGTCCCCGGCAATTTTTCAAATGTCGCCAAGTGGAGTGCATTTGATGGAGTCGCTCCAAAGAAGAATCCAAAATTCGACCAGCATCGCCCTGACGCCGCAGCGATCTTTTCCGCCAGCGCCGACGGAGAAGTCGTCGCCGGCTTTGTGTTTGGCATTTCCAAGAAACTAGTGACACCTCCACACAGTGCTGCCAACGAACCACTCGCCAAGTCTTCTTTATGTGTCATCCCAGGCTCGCGAAAATGAACTTGAGTATCGATGCCGCCAGCCATTACGAAGAGCCCCGAAGCATCGACCACGTTAAGGGCATCGACGAATGCAAAATCCCCAACTTCCTCAATTTTGCCGTCCACTATCGCCACGTCCAAACGGTCTAAGCCAAGTGGACGAACAAGGGTTGCTCCACGAATCACGAGATCAAAAGGCATTTACCTATTTTGGATTAGAAAAACTTGCCAACAATACTTGTATGACGTCTCTGATGTGTTTTGTTGCATTTTCCCGCACCTTTGGTGATGCCCCAATAGCCGCACAACTGAGACAAGGAAAACTAATCTATGAACATAGAAAGGGTATCAACCGAACCGAGCTAGATGCCCGGGTCGAAATCGGAAAGTGGTTTGACGGTGAACACCTACGATCAGTCGAAGAAGTCATTTTCATCACTCCTGGACTCCTCAGTCGTTGGCTCGGATACCAACAATCGGCAGGAACGCCCGAAGACGAAATTAATTCCTCTTGGAAAAAAGGCACGTCTCAATTTTC
>JAYVXG010000346.1:0-1680 GCA_043785475.1 Armatimonadota bacterium | reverse complement strand
GAAAGTGGATCCCGCTTAACCGGATCAGCTAACTTTTCAATAAAGGCTGCTCGCCTCGATTCGGGGATCTTCTCGACTTGGTTCTCGCGGAAATGTTTGAAGTCCTCGGATTCTTGGCTCAGCTTAAATCCTTCGACCGGCTTCGTCTCAAAATCCGACGATTCCATTCCCGCGAAAGCACCTTCATAGGAGGTTCCATTGATCTTGTATGAAAAATTGGGAGCGTCTCCGTTTGGTATTCCAATAATCTTAAAATCATAGGCACCATCCTCGGAACAAAAGACCGTAAACAGGATGTCCTTCAGATCTGTTGGCATAGCTCCAAATGAAGAATTGATTTCGTCGCCAAGCCTTGTGTAGGCCACCATTTTTTCGTTTTCCGATCCTTTTCCAAGACCTTCTTTGTCAGTGAGGATTGGCTCCATGGCCTTACGCCAAAAGTCTTGTTCACTTCGGTATTTAGAAACACTATCGGAAATATCGAGCCCCATGTCCGACTGCATCGCATTTGGATGCACGGCAAAAACCACACGATGTCCATTCGGTATTGCTGCAATCCGATTCCTTCCGAACTTGAGGAGAAATCGTGTCATGAATCGCTGGCCTGGAAGTCCGTAAGAAGTTGGCGATGGTCCTGGTCGCTGCATTTGATTCGGATTGAGGCGCCTCTGGTCCTCATCGTTTCTGAGTTTGAGAAACACTTGAGTGGCCAATGGTTTTGTGAGTTCCGGGCTTTCGTTCAGCGCCTTCTCGCGAATTTCGAAAGTCTTTCGCAGGAACCGGGACCGCATATTCGCATCTTTATTCTCGTCTTCTTTTTGCTGCTTTGCTGACTTGGTCAGGTGCCAAGTGTCGCCCTTCTTCTCCCAGGTCGCATTAACCGTCTTGGCGATCTGGTCCCGAACTTCCGCCTCCGAGACTTGGGTCGCATCGAGCAGCATAATTTTTGTCTTGAGCAGGTTCGAGACATCCATCGGCGAGTTATACAAAGCCCCCAATTGGCTGACCACTTTGTCGAGCGGAGCCGCGATAATGTGGACGTCCTTAAGTGGGGCTTGAATGAGGCCGGTCGCAAGGGCAAGGGAAATCATGATGCTTAAAGTCATCATATCAAGCTTTGGTCATGTTGCGAACCCCGAAAACCAATTCAGACCGAATTCTAACTAGAATTCGGTCTGAATTTTATGGTAACACGTGGGCCAATTAGCCTTTTGCGAGCAATTGAATTGCTTTATCCAATTGGGGATCTTGGCCACCAAAATACTGCTCAGGAGTGATCAAGACTTCGAAGTCTGGCTTCACTCCGTTGTCTTCCATGCTCGTTCCATCGACACGCCAAACGCCGGAGCCAGGCATTCGTGCGCTGGTGCCATCAACAAGCGGGAATCCGCCAGTATAGATGACATACCCTGGAGTTCGCGTTCCCACGAGGCGAGCAAGCTTTCGGGCTCGCATGGCTTCGGGGAACATTTCCGCGTTCGAGAAACTGGTTTGGTCCATCATGACAATGATGGGAACGTCGAGGACGGCTCCCGGACCTTTGATAAGTTGTTCGTCCCGCGGAATGTAATTCATGTTCTGCTTGCGTTCCAAGATGTCAATGATTTGGTCAGCGGTATTTCCTCCGCCGTTGCCGCGAACGTCGATGATCACGCCTTTCTTACCCGGCGAATACTGCCA
>JAYVXG010000345.1:0-5755 GCA_043785475.1 Armatimonadota bacterium | reverse complement strand
AACACCTCGATTTGGGCGCAAAAGTGCCCGATACTGGTTTATTGTCGCAAGCCAAAGGTCATAGCGTTGATCTCGTCGGCTTTATCCACAATCTTCTTCCCACCAGCATCGTCGAGCCGTTTATGGGTAATAACATCCTTGCGGTTGCATTCCTGGCCGTCCTCATCGGATGTGCTTTACGTAGCTTCAAAAACTTAAACGAGCCTTGGGTAACCGATTGGGAACGGGTTATTCACGGTGGCTATAAGATTTCGGAGAAAATTATTACTTGGCTCGTCATGCTCACCCCAATCGCTGTCATGGCAGTCGTTGCCAAAAGTGTTGGTGAGAGCGGATTCACCCACCTTGTTGGCCTTGTTCCGTACGTCTTTTATGTGATTCTGGGGCTCTGTATTCAATCGTTTGTGGTCTATCCCCTATGGATCATCATCACGAAACGAGTCAAGCTGAGAGACTTCTGGCGCGCCGCCGCTGAGCCAGTGATGAATGCGTTCGGAATAAATAGCAGTCTTGCCTCTTTGCCGCTAACCCTCAAAGCACTTGACAGTCTTGGAATCTCAAAGGAGAGCTCACGAATGGGCGCTTGTATCGGCACCAATCTCAATAACGACGGAATCCTGCTCTACGAGGCGTTCGGCGTCATGCTGGTTGCCCAAGGGCTAGGATTACATCTCAGCATTGCCACCCAAATTTCAGTCGCTCTTCTCTGCGTGCTAACCGCCCTCGGAATTGCTGGCGTGCCCGAAGCTGGTCTCATTTCGCTTGCGGTAATTTTAGGAACCCTGGGCTTCAAACCTGAAATTCTCCCGATCCTTTTAACCGTCGACTGGATCATTGCCCGAATGCGCTCAGTCACCAACGTCCTTGCGGACATGACGACGTCAATCGTCATAGACGGTAAACCTAAATCTGCGCCGACTTCCGCACCTTAATATTAGGTACCGGCAAGAGGGATTCATCCTTCTTAAGGAGGATGTTTCGATTCTCCATCATCGATACGATCCTTTCTTCAGCTTCCTTAATATATTCGGCCAACTGACCTTCCATATCGACCCGGGTCTCTTCCATTTCATCCAGCAACCGCAAAATGATCTCTACTCCGGCGAGGTTAACACCAAGCTCTTGAGTGAGTCGCTGAATCCGTCGGACTCGAAGTATATCAAACTCCGAATAGAGGCGATTCTTTGCCCCGACTCGGGAAGGAATAACCAAACCGATTCGCTCGTACTGGCGCAAAGTTTGAGGGTGGACCTGACACAACTGCGCGGCAACTCCAATCATGTATACCGGCTGGTTTTCGTGTCTCATTTGACCTCCAAAGCTGCTAGTTTTAGCAAGAGGTCTTTCTGATCGGCGGAGAGCGACTTTGGCACCGTTATTTTAAGACGGGCAAGTAAATCTCCTTTACCTGCTCCAAGCTTATTAATCCCTTGGTTCGCAAGTCGGAAGACCTGACCAGATTGAGAGCCAGGCGGAATCTTCATCATCATGTTCTTTCGAAGCGTTGGAATAGAAATCTCGCCACCAAGCGCCGCCGTGGTAAACGAGACTGGCACTTCAACTTCTAGGTTCTCTCCGGCAACTTTGAATTGCGAGTGCTTTGCCCACCGAATGACGACATACAAGTCCCCCGCCTTCCCGCCGACGCCGGCGTGTCCTTTGCTCGGAACTCTCAGCTTCTTCCCATCTCCAATGCCAGCAGGAATCTTAACCGAGACCTTTTTGGTAGAAGGAACCGTTGCAATCTGTCCTCTCGATTGCTGAGCATCTAGGGTTTGGTAAGTCAATGTTCTTGAACAGCCAAGGTCAATTTCTTCCAGAGATAATTCGACTTCCCGCTCGATATCTCTTGGCTGGGAGGCTTCCATGTCTTGAATTCGAAATCCGCCCTGCTGATTGGCTCCGCCAAAAAATTGTTCGAAGATCGAACCAAACCCACCCATGTGACCGGCGCCAAAGTTTGCGTCCTCGCCATGAAAGTTTTTAGCTTGCTCCCAGTTTTCCCCGTACTGATCGTACATTTTTCGTTTCTCAGAATCACCGAGAACTTCATAAGCTTCGCTGACTTGCTTAAACTTGGCTTCGGCCTGTTTGTCCCCCGGATTAACGTCGGGATGAAGCTTTCGCGCAAGCTTTCTGTATGCCGATTTGATCTCTTTTTCGTCCGCGCTTCGGGGTACCCCGAGCAATTGGTAGAAGTCAGCCATGATAGTCAAACGCTCAATTACATGAGTATATTACGCTCAAGGTACAGAGTTGGTTGCAGAGGGGCATTTCGCAAAATTCATTTCTTATTCTATTTCTGAGGATTGTTGCCGATAATTTTGGTGTGCCTTTCCATAAGCTATGCCTACAATTATCGAGAAGCGAGGGATTGCCTGTTTTGCCGATCACAGTTCTCAACCTTTTGAAGCTCTTCGGGAAGGAAACAGTGTCTTCACGGGAACTCGCAAAGGCGATTGAAGAAGACGCTGGGCTTGCCGCGAAAATCCTGAAAGTTGCAAGCTCCTCGCTTTTTGGCTCTGCTCCCTGTGAAAACACCACGCGAGCAATTGGAGTAATAGGAATCAATCGCATGAAACAAATTGCGGTCACCTTGGGATACGAGCAGTTTACGAAAGAGAAGTCTCTTACCCAAGCCTTTGACAAGATGTTCTTCATGCAACATTGCAAAGTGACGGCGTCGCTTGCCCGCGAAATTATGGCGTACGTCAACAGTTCGAAGCAGGACAACGCGTTTATGGCTGGCCTGATCCACGACGTCGGGTTTCTTGCCATGGAGCGATACGCGCCGCTCGACTTTAATCAAGCAATTCTTACCGCCAAAAGCCAAAAAATAGGAATCATTGAGTCTGCCGAGCAAGTTTGCGGATTCTCTCACCAAATGGTCAACGAAGAGTTGGCTCTGCGGTGGAAACTGGCTCCGTATCTTATCGATGCCATTGTGTGCCAAAACTGTCCAGAGGAGTCGAAAGTTGATCCCGAAATCTGTAATGTTGTCGCGCTTGCCATCACGATTGCCTACGAAATGGGCTATCCACCGATCCCAGGAATTGAGGCCATGCGTGCTTCAACTGATTTTCTTCCTTTGGTTGAAATCACACAAGAGCAGCTAGAAAGAATCATTGGTCACGCCAAGGTTGAGCTTGAGGGATTTGATCCGAGCAAAGCAAACGTCAAAGCGGCTTAAATGTCTGGTCAAAAGCAATATGCAATGACCAGACAATTTGTTGTCAGTGGTGCGCTTCGTGCTCATGCCGCAACTTTTCGTGAGCCGCAATCAGGGCCTGTTGCTCGGGATAGGGAATTTCAGCGTAGTGCGCGAAATGTTGCCTGAACCGACCGCGTCCCTTGGTAATCGACCGAAGGTCAAGCGCATACCGAGTCATATTTGCCATCGGCACCATCGCCCGAATCCTCGATTTACCCATGGAGACTTGATCCATTCCCAGCAACTGGCCGCGACGACCGTTAAGATCACCAACGACATCGCCAACCTGCTCGTCGGATACATCGACCTCGACTTCAATGATAGGTTCAAGGATCACTGGGTCCGAAGACTCCATGGCTGCTTTGATTGCAATGGCACCTGCCATCTTGAATGCCATTTCGTTGGAATCCACGTCATGGTAAGAGCCGTCCACGACGGTGACCTTAAAGTCCATGGCGGGGAAGCCGGCCAAGAACCCATGTTCCATTGTTTCGCGAATGCCTTTTTCGATTGCAGGAATGAAGTTCTTGGGGATGGCTCCACCAACAACTTTATTCTCGAACACGAAGCCTTCACCGCGACCAAGTGGCTCTAGTTCTATCCAGCAGTCACCAAACTGGCCCTTGCCTCCCGATTGCCGCTTGTGACGCCCCTGAGCCTTAGATTTGCCGCGAATCGTTTCCTTGTAGGGCACCTTGGCATCTTCCAAAGTAACAGAAATGCCAAACTTCGCCTTGAGTCGCTCAATGAGTGTATCGAGGTGGATATCGCCCATGCCTTCGATAATTTCTTGGTGGGCTGAAGCGTCCCGGTAGGACCGGAAGGTTGCATCTTCATCCATCAATTTTTCTAGAGCAGTCGGGAGTTTGTCTTCGTCGGCCTTCGTCTTCGGAGAAATTGCGATTCGGTACACCGGTTCTGGCATTTCGATCGGAGCCAGGAGCATCTTGCTCTTGGGGCCCGCCAGGGTGTCTCCGGTATGGGTGTTTGTGAGCTTGGCAACCGCGCAGATATCGCCCGGCCCAACATGGGTCGCCGGTTCTTGGGTCTTACCGTGAGGATAGAACAGGTTGTGCAACCGCTCTTCGTTCTCGCGGTTGACGTTTGCAACCTGGTCATCCACCCGTATTGCCCCATTAAAGACACGCAGATAGTTAATCTTGCCTACGAACGGGTCAGCCGTCGTCTTAAAGCACAAAGCGGACAGCGGCGCCTTCTCGTCGTTTGAGGGCACAGCATCGGCACCAGATTTGTGAATCGACATTCCGTCCAAATCCTTGGGAGTCTCAACTGGAGAGGGAAGTTCTTTAAGAATTCGATCGAGCAGAGTCGCAACTCCGATTCCGCTCATCGCAGAACCAACCGTCACCGGCACAACTCGCCCCCGCTCCACACCAACCAAAAGTCCGTGCTCAACTTCGTCTTCGGTCAAGTCCTCACCCTCTAAATATTTCAATGCGAGATCGTCATCACCCTCTGCCGCAGCGTCCATCATTTTCTCGCGTCGGTAGTCTGCTTCTTCGGTGTAGCCAGCCGGAATGTCTTCGATCTCGACGCCCCGGTCTTTACCTTTGTAAACTTTCATTCGCGGAAGGTCGAGCACGCCCGAAAACGCGGCTTGGTGCCCAATCGGAATCTGAACGCCAACCACCGAACGACCATATCGAGCGTGTAAAGTTTCAATTAGACCTTCGTAATCCGCGTTATCGCGTTCCAGCTTGTTGACAAAAATGCACTTGGCGAGGCCATACTGTTCGGCGATCTCCCAAGCCAGTTCGAAGCCCACGTCTAAATCTCTCTTCGCTTCGCAGACAATGATAAAGCTCTCGACGGCGCGGGCAACGCAATGGAGCTCTCCGATGAAGTCTGGATAGCCTGGCACATCAATGAGATTAATCTTGCACCCGTGCCATTCAAGGGGCAAAACGCTCGAAGATAGGGAGATTTTTCGCCTTATTTCGAGTGGATCAAAGTCACTTTGGGTGTTGCCCGCCTCCACGGACCCGACCCGGTCGGTAGCATTCGCTGTGTAGAGCATATGCTCGATGAGCATGGTTTTTCCGCAACTGCCGTGGCCTACCACGGCGACGTTTCTGATGTTATCTGGTGAATATCGCTGCACCTAAAATTCCTCCTAAGAACAAAATTAGGCGGCGTCGAGACCGATGTTGCTCGGAGACGGCGTCGTCTACTAAGACAATACGACGGATGTCTCAAACTTGCAAGCAAATTGCTGAAGATTGTGACTATTTTGTCTGGGTAGGAACAGAATTCAGAGCTAACACTGATAATTTGCGCTCGCAACTCGCTTCATGTATCAGTACCGCCCATTTAGGTTCGTAGCGGAAACGTCTCAACAACTTTGTAGCCAACTCCCGATGTGCTCGAGGTGCTGATCAATAGCTCGATTTGGCTCACGTCCCAGGTTCCAAATGGGGGAGCCTCAGGCATCTTTAGTGCTCGTCCCAGAGCGACTCGAAGCTGTTCGCTCTCGGTCTTTATTCGTCCTACGACTAAATTGGCTTGGAATGGCTTGCCCTCGCG
>JAYVXG010000344.1:0-1682 GCA_043785475.1 Armatimonadota bacterium | reverse complement strand
TTTGCGAGCACGGTCATCTGAGGCGCGCTTTTCCCAATCAATGATTTCGTCTTCATCTGGGTAGAACGTCGGTGTATTCTGTTCGTGGTCGAGAAGGTCGAAAAGGAGCGGATGGAAGCAGTGAAAATAGATGCCGAGCGATACGCGATCGACCGGATTATCGACCTTCTCGACCACGAACAGAATACACCGACGTTCTACCCAGATGAAGACGAAATCATTGATTGGGAAAAGCGCGCCTCAGATGACCTTGCTCGCAAAAGTATTCTGCGTAGCGAACTTGAAGCTGGTGGCCATCGTGAAGCCATGATCGAATTTGATGTCGAAGAACCATCGAACCCTTTTCTCCAAGTCTTTACTCCGGGCGGAATGGAAGAGATGGGCTTTGACATGAATCAGCTCACCAATCCGTTCGGTAATAAAAGGATCATGCGTAAAGCTTCCGTTTCTGAGGCCATGAATATCCTGATTGAAGAAGAGGCGGGCAAGCTGATTGACCGACACAGCGTCCATCGCGAAGCAGTTATGAGAGCCGAGCAGACCGGTATTGTCTTTATTGACGAGATTGACAAAGTCGCCGGAAAAAGCGGGGGAAGTGGCCCAGATGTGAGTCGAGAAGGCGTTCAGCGCGACCTTTTGCCGATCATCGAAGGATCGACCGTTCAGACCAAATTTGGACCAGTCAGTACCGAGCACATCCTGTTTGTTGCCGCGGGCGCGTTCCACATGTCCAAGCCAAGCGACCTAATCCCCGAACTTCAAGGACGGCTCCCAATCAGGGTCATGCTGGAGTCCCTAAACGGCGCAGACTTCACGAGAATTTTGACCGAGCCGAAGAATGCATTAATTCGTCAGTATCAAAGCCTCCTAAGGGTTGAGGGCGTTAATGTTGAGTTCACCAAAGATGCGATTGAAGAAATTGCTCGCTTGGCTGAACAAGTTAATAAAACGACCGACAATATTGGTGCTCGTCGGTTACAAACGATGATGGAGATTCTGTTGCACGAGGTTCTTTTCGATGCTCCAGAGAAAGCTCCGAAGCAGGTCACTTTTGACGGCCCCGCCGTCAGAGAGATGCTCGAAGACTTCGTGGCGAACCTAGAACGAGCGAAACTAATGGTGTAACGATGTTCAAACCACTCGCGGCCAGCGCAATAACCTTCGTCCTTGCCCAGATTTCTTTTGGGCAATCAACACTTTGGACAGACGCTGAAAAGACTCAAATTCGCCAGTTTTGGATGGAGCCGGGACGGTATTCAGTCACTCCTTCGGACAAATATGCCGTTCGGTTGACGACCGTTGGATCCAAGTGGTTTTGGGACTACAATCATCTGCGCGGGCGCGGTAAGACTCCACCCACCCAGATCCCTGGAGCGGCTACCGACGAAGAAGCCGGCTGGGAGAAGTGGCTAAACACCCGGGTCGCGCGAGACCGTTACCTGGCTGCATGCGCAGCTGAAACGCTGAACGCCAAAAACCAACACCGCGCACCGAAGTATCCAATCGAAGTTGCCGAGCCTGAGCTCGTTGATCCTGTTTTAGTAACCAAGTTTGGTGCACCACCAGTATTTGCGGCCAACGTTTTGCCCAATAAGGTTTCTGTCCGGTTTGATGATTTGACCTTGACCTACTCGGATAACGTGGACATGCGGCCCCGATACGCCTACTACCGATTCGATAAC
>JAYVXG010000343.1:0-5772 GCA_043785475.1 Armatimonadota bacterium | reverse complement strand
ACCGGTCATGAAATTTGGACTTACGTCCCGTTTGGTAAGGGGATCGTGGCCAACGGCGTAAATCGCGGGCTGGCGTATTGGTCAGATGATAAGCCCGAGGGCTTGAGACGAATTATCTATTCGACCAACGACGGGCGGCTGATTTCGCTGGACGCAAAGACTGGCATTCCCGACGAATCCTTTGGCAATCACGGCTTCGTCGAATTGCGGGCCGGCATCGAACGCGATATCTCAAAAATGCAGTACGGCAGCACATCGGCCCCTGCCGTCTTTAAGGACCTGGCGATTATTCCGGTCATCAACGGTGAGTCACAACCGGGCGCCCCGGGAGACGTTCGAGCCTTCAACGTGCGCACCGGAAAGGAAGCGTGGCGATTCCACACGGTCCCTCGGCCCGGCGAGTTTGGCAACGATACTTGGAAGGGCGAGGGCTGGAAAGATCGAACTGGTGTGAACGCTTGGTCTGGATACTCAGTCGATGTCAAGAACGGAATCGTTTTTGCCGGATTAGGTTCGGCGTCGTCGGATTTCGATGGAGCAGATCGCCTCGGTTCCAACTTGTTCGCCAATTGCACGTTGGCGTTGAATGCGCGAACCGGAGAACGTCTTTGGCACTTTCAAACGGTGCACCACGACCTTTGGGATCACGACAATCCGTGCCCGCCCGTGGTCTGTTCGATTTTGCGCAACGGCAAGCGTATCGATGCGGTCGCTCAACCAACTAAGACCGGATATATTTTTCTTTTTGACCGTCGCACAGGCAAGCCCCTTTATGATGTCAAGGAGGTCACGGCGCAACCGTCGGACATTCCTGGTGAGCGGGCGTGGCCCACACAGCCGGTTCCGAGTAAACCGCCTGCGCTGGAGTCCCAAATGGTGAGTGAGCGAGACCTGACGAACCTATCCCCCGAAGCCCATGCATATGTATTGGAGGAAATTAGAAAGTATCGCCATGATAAGGCATACCTTCCGCCGAGTGTGCAGGGCAGCCTGATTTCACCGGGATTCCATGGTGGGGCTAACTGGAGCGGTGCGTCGGTCGATCCCACCACCAATATCCTTTACATTAACACCAACAATTTCCCGTTTCTCTGTGCGATCAGTCCGAACAAAATGGGAGGATATGACTTCGAGGGCTATAAGTATTTCTCCGACAAGGAAGGATATCCCGGTGTGAAGCCACCTTGGGGGCATCTTACCGCGATTGATCTGAATACAGGAAAGTTTGTGTGGCGAAACGTCTTTGGCGAGCATCCTGCTCTCAAGGCGAAGGGAGTTCCGCCGACAGGAACCCAGAACTTCGGCGGCACAATCGTCACGGCCGGCGGCCTAGTGTTTATCGGGTCGACGATGGACGAGAAGTTCCACGCATACGATAAGACGAACGGAAAGCTTCTGTGGGAGTACCAACTCCCGGCTGGTGGGTACGCAACGCCCTCGACCTATATGGTCCGTGGCAAACAATACGTGGTGATCGCAGCGGGTGGCGGCGGAAAACTGGGCACGAAATCTGGCGATTCATTCATTGCTTATGCCTTGCCTTAGGGTTAGATTTCGTCTCGTTAGCATCTGGAGGGGTATGAGATTCTTCACCCGTAATCAACCGAACGCTGCCCGAGCCAGTGATGTAGCTCCAGGCCCATTCGAACAATACGAGCGCTTTATTTTTAAACCCAATCAGTAGCAAAACGTGTACCAAACACCAAGCGATCCAGGCAACGAAGCCCGATAGTTTCAGTTTGCCGATTTGGCAGATCGCCCGGTTGCGGCCAATCGTGGCCATGCTTCCCTTGTCCATGTAGGTAAACGGCTTTGGCGGCTCCCCCTCGATTCTTCTTAAGAGATTCTTTGCTGCCAAGTGCCCCATCTGCATAGCCGATGAGCCCAGGCCCGGAACAACGATCCCTTTTGTATCCATGAGCGACGCCATGTCGCCGATTACGTAAACCGAGGGGTTCTCTGGCAAGGTCAAATCAGGATTCACCAAGATTCTTCCCGCTCTGTCAATCGGGGCATTAAGCAGTTTTCCAAGGGGAGAAGCCGCTACTCCTGTCGCCCAAAGGGTGACGCTGGCGGGAATCCATTCCTCGCCAACTCTAATTTTATGTGGTTCGATCGCCGTCACCATCGAGTTAAGATGAACCTCGACACCTAAGTCTTGTAGCTGATTCTTCGCCCGCAGCGACAGTTCGGGAGCGAACATTCCGAGCACTCGATCCGTGCCTTCGAACAGCATGACCCTCGCCTTGCGAGTGTCGATCTCTCGGAAATCCTTGACCAACGCCTGACGCGCAATTCCCGCAATCGCTCCGGCCAATTCAACGCCGGTTGGTCCTCCGCCAACAATCGCAAAGCTCACCGGTTGGTGGGAGTTGTTGATGTACGCTTCCCGTTCGGCGTCTTCGAACACCTTAAGAACTCGTCGTCGCATTTCGGTGGCGTCTTCGACCGTCTTCAGTCCCGGAGCATTGGCGGCCCAATCATCGTGCCCGAAGTAAGAGTGCCGCGCCCCCGCTGCGATGATGAGCGAGTCATACGATATTTCGGAAAGGTCGGCGAGCCTCACTCGCTTGGCATCGAGGTTGAAGTCGACCACTTCGCCAAGTAGGACTTCGACGTTCTTGGCTTTACGGAGAATGTGTCGCAATGGCGCAGCGATCTGACTGGGCGAAAGCACGGTCGTCGCGACTTGGTAGAGAAGTGGCTGGAAGGTATGGTGATTCTTCTTGTCGATTAGAATGACATCGACGTCCTTATTGGTAAGGGATTTTGCCGCGTATAGACCACCAAACCCTCCTCCGACGATGACTACTCGATGCCTTCTGGTCATATCTTTTTCTACGAGGAATTAAGGCTTGCAGTAGCCTGGATACTCAGGTCGGAATCGAAAAAATCTGGTGTTCTGCCACCCGGCGATTATCGCACAAAAGGATTATGTTGATGGACCTATCTTTTAACGGGTAGCTCGCAGCTTCGCAGGTGTCGTTACCCATGCCACACGAAAGAGGAGATGTTTAAAAAAAATAGACAAATGTCTGCTGTAATGAAATGTGTACTTTGAAAATTAAATAGACGAAGGCATAAATTAGGTTGGCATCGACGCATACCGTAAGTCCGAAAAATGTGGGTGCAACAAAATGAAAAATGTCGCCCTACCGGTTCAAATCTGCGCCATTTCGACAAGCCAGAGACTTTTAGGAACATTTTTTTCAATATCACTCGCGCTTTTCTGGCTGTATCTGACCTGAACAAGATACAAGTATCTTGATATTGAATGCTAAAAGAACCGCTTCGCAACTTCGTCCCAAGGCCTGATGCCGCTGACGGCGTCCGCGCCTTCGACCGACATTGCTCCGACGGCGCATCCGGCGGCGAGGCATTTTTGAAACGAAAAGCCGTTGACGAGGCCGTAGAGAAATCCGGCGATTGTGGCGTCTCCTGCTCCGGTGGTGCCGACCACTTTGACGGGAAAGATCGATTGAGTCAGGCGTTGGCTGGCCCATTCATTGGAATCCACATATTGACCAATCGCGCTGAGCCGGTTCGCTCCTGCCGATTGGGCGAATAGTCCGTCGGTTCCTCGCTTCATGACGACTACCCCAGCTCCCATCGTGAGACAAGCGGAGGCGAGAGCCTCAACGCCGCCAAAAACTGACGGCAACATAAAAGATAGCTCTGGTTCGCTGGGAAGGAAGACGTCTACGTGTGGCAAGACCACGGCCAACAATTGTGGCCAATCGACGAGTCCTTGGATAGAGGAAACGTCCGGATAGCTCATGTCAAGTGAAGTTGTGAGACCTAATGCTTTTGCCCGTTTGAAGAGCGATTCGGTTTCCGCTCCGCTGTTGGCAGACATCGATGCCATAAGTGATGGATACCCAAAGTGGAGGTGCCTTGCAGTACTGAGTGATGCGTCGGAGACGTCCGAGGCAGCAAACGTATCGTTACATCCGGGGCAGTGGAGGAACATCCGGTCTTGGCCAGCCGAACTCACGACGATGGTATAGGACGTTTCGCCTTGCGGGTCTGAGATGATGAACTCGTCGGTACCGAATTTTCGAAGGACGTCAATGGCTAAGCCTCCAAATGCGTCTTGGCCCACTTTTCCGATTAGTCGAACGGGGGTGCCAAGTTTGTAAAGTGCGAGGCCAACATTCGAGACTGCACCGCCGGTGGCGATATTTACGGTCCCAACCTCTACCAATCTGCCGGGTTCAAGCGATGCTCCCGTTCCGATTTCGGGAATGATATCCAGGCACAAATGTCCAACAACGACGATCATGGAATTGGTACAACTTGCGAAAGTTTGTGGGATTCCAGGGCAGCGGTGAAGACGTGGTGGCTAGTTACTGCCTCGTCTGGGGTTGCACATTGAAACTTTGGCTTGTTGCCGGCAAGTTCGTCTACGAATGACGCCCACATTTGGAGAATTGCATCGGAGAATCCGAATTCAAAAATGCTTCCGGTTATGGTCGGGTAAGCCGAAACGTATCCGACATCCTCGGTTAGCCACCCTTGGGGTGTGCCCTGTTTGTAAGGCATCGTCCGCAACACTTTTGGCTGCTGGGTCGAAAACTCCGCGCTGTTTTCCGTTCCGTAAATCGATAAGTACCACGAGTTCATGTCTCCCGGAGAAATCCGCTTCGTCTCAAGAATCATCGGAAATCCAGAACCAGACTCGCAAGCTAAAACCGCATTGTCCCACGTCTCACACTGGGCCATTCCACCGTTGCCGTCGGGTCGTTGCTCGACGATTTTCGAGAGAAACGCCCGTACATTTCGAATGCCAAATCCAAACCGAGTCGGCAGGTGAACAACGTGAAGCCCTAAGTCACCCATGCATCCATATTCTCCGCAAAAAGCCACTTGTCGCTTCCAATTGATCGGTTTGGTTGGGTCCATATCGGACGAATGGCAGAACCCAGCCCGGACCTCCAAGATTTTGCCGAAAGCTCCGGCTGCCACCATTGCGGCAATTCGTTGCGCCCCCGGAAAAAACGGAAACTCACCCGAACATCGAACCATAACCGAAGGGTTGGCTTTCGCGACCGCCAAAATTTGGTTGGCCGCCGCTAGGTCAATCCCAAAAGGTTTCTCGGCGAAAAGGTGCTTGCCAGCTTGGATTGTTGCGATGTAGATTTCTTCATGAAGGTTATGGGGGACTGCGATGTACACGGCGTCGATGTCGTCTCTTGCCAGAAGTTCTTTGTAATTGTTGGTGGAAAATGGGGCATCGAACCACTCCATTGCGGCGGAGTTTACGTCGGAGACGGCGACAATTTCGGGTTTTGCGGACATCCCAAGTAGGTGCTTCCAGCGCGCGGCAGCGCTGGCGAACTCTCGTCCCATGAGTCCGCAGCCGACGATCCCGAATCGAATTATCTTCATGGTTGCAAATGCTTGGCGGCTTGGACTGGAGTGGCGCCATCGTGAACGATGCTCATAAGGGCTTTTGTCATACCAGAGGGGTTCTTGTGCTGGATTACATTTCGGCCGTAGACGATGCCGCTTGCGCCCTGGATCATAAGGTCCGCAGAACGACCCAAGATTACTTCGTCGGGGACACTACCTCCGCCTCGAACGAGAACTGGGATGCGGCAGGCAACGCGGATTACCTGGTGGTATTGGGAGACATCATCGCAAGGATCGGCTTTGATGATATCGGCCCCAAGCTCTACGGCTTGACGGACGAGCGGTAGGATCTTTTCAAGATCGCCATCGACCATGTAGCCTCCGGCGACTTTGTTGGACTGCATGACCAACGGTTCAATC
>JAYVXG010000342.1:0-1687 GCA_043785475.1 Armatimonadota bacterium | reverse complement strand
ATCAAGACCACGTAGACCGGTTTACCGACGTGGTGGTCACCGAACTCGATATTGACTTTGTCAGCAAATCGCTCGGCGATTTTGGTACCGACAATCGCGCGGGCATCGAACGAACCCTTCACCGAATTTCAGCAATTAGAAACCGGCACCTCAAAATTGTAGGTTTAACCTGCCGAGTAGGGCGCGCGCTCGAAGGAACCATTGATATCATCGACGACATCGTCCGGTCGGGGCAGTCGATCCTCATTCTTGGGAAGCCAGGTGTGGGGAAGACCACCAAGCTTCGCGAAGTCGCTCGAGTACTCGCTGACGAAGTCAAAAAGCGTGTCGTCATTGTCGATACATCCAACGAAATCGCGGGAGACGGCGACGTTCCCCACCCCGGTATTGGTTTTGCCCGGAGAATGCAGGTTCGAATTGCTTCCGAGCAGCACAATGTCATGATCGAGGCGGTCGAAAACCACATGCCCGAAGTCATCATTATTGACGAAATTGGCAATGAAGCTGAAGCAATGGCAGTACGGACCATCGCGGAGCGAGGCGTACAACTTATTGGCACGGCTCACGGACAAACGCTTGAGAACCTAATGCTTAACCCATCGTTGGCTGACCTCATTGGCGGCATTCAGGCAGTTACGCTCTCCGACGCTGAGGCTCAGCGGCGAGGAACTCAAAAGACTGTTCTCGAACGCAAATCACCGCCGACTTTCGATGTCGTTGTTGAACTGCTCGACTATGACCGATTGGCGGTCCACCACAACGTACAAAAAACCGTTGATATGATCCTGCGCGGCGTTCCGCCGAGACCCGAAATTCGGGTTCGAACCGATGTCGGGAAGGTCGAAGTCGTCCAGGAAGAGCAGACCGCAGACCTGCCAGATCCGGCATTCAACCAACGTTTCCCAGCGTTGGCCCGAGCGAATAGCGCCAGCAATGGTAGTCAGCCGAAAGAGCCAAAGGTGACCCAAGTTGCGCCTAAAATCGATTCTACTGGATTGGTCAAAATCTTCCCATACGGGATTGCCAGAACTCGCCTCGAAAGAGCTATCCGCGAGAAAAAAGTCGGAGCGATGGTAACGGCCGACATCGAAACTGCGGATGCCGTCATGGCGATCCGCTCAACCTACCAAAGTAAGCCGCGGAAGATTAGGGAGCTTGCGGGGAAAAATGTTAAGACCATCGTAGTTCGGTCAAATACTTTTGCGAACATCGCGTCCGCCCTCGATGATTTGGTAAAAGGGAACACGGAGACCGTGACCACCTCGTCACGCATGGACGAAAAGGCATTCGCAGAGGTTCAAGCCGGAATCGATATGGTACTGCAAAGCGGGAAGCCGTTCGAACTCACTCCCCAAAACCCAACAATTCGAAAAGCGCAATTCCAACTCATAGAAGCGCGGCGTTTGGCCAGTGAAGCAATCGGTGAAGACCCAAACCGTAGAGTGAGGATCCTGCCGACAAGAATGAGTTAGAGAAAGGGTGGCACTGATACGCGAAGCGAGTTTCGAGCGTCGCTTATCAGCGATCGTTTGCATCGGAAGAAACACTGATAAGGATATAACTCGCTTAGGCTCACAATCCGTATCAATGCCACCCCGTTTCTAAGTAATAGAGACTACAACTTCAGATCTATGATGCCCGTAATTCCGACTTCGTCCACCGCTCTAATATCTTTTTCGATAGTGTC
>JAYVXG010000341.1:0-5774 GCA_043785475.1 Armatimonadota bacterium | reverse complement strand
GCACTCGCGGACGAAGGCTTCGACACGATGGGCAGTGAAACGCCAATTACACCGGTTTTTGTTGGTGATGAGGCTAAGGCCCAATTGATGGAAAAGTTGCTGTGGGACGAGGGCGTATACGCTTTGGCGATCGTATTTCCAACTGTCGCTAGGGGTAAAGCCCGACTGCGAACGATGCCGAGTGCGGCACATACCCATGACGACTTGGCATTTGCTTTAGCAGCGTTTAAGCGAGTTCGAGACAAGCTCGCATAAAAAAAGAGGAGGGATATTGAACCCTCCTCTTGATTTTGTCAGGTTAGCTACAGTCGGTAGCCAATGCCGAGCGTGATGAGATTTCCGCTATTTCCACCTTGGTGGAGGTACCAGAAGGACGCATCAATGCTGAATCCATTCTGGAATGGGTAGGACGCCCGAAGCGCTGCCGTTAGGTTCGCTTTCTTTGCTAAGGAGTCGTAATAGACGCCGGCTCCGATTTGCAAAGCGATTGGCGTGCCTTGTGACTTCGGCAAGTCTTTGAAATAGATGGCTGTAAAATCGTTCTTGCCACTGAATCCATCCCCACCGAGAATACCGAGCCCGATTGAGGCATCAGTATCTATATACATTCGGTAGCTAATCTCGTAGAGACTTGAACCGGATGCACGGGAGTAAAATCCACCGAGGACATTTGGCCCATTCTTACCTTGGCTAATTGCCTTTTCGGCACTGATTAAAAACCCGTTCGACGTACCACCACCACTGGCGGAGTATCGTGCGAAAGGACTGTAGCTAAGATAGAGGCCTTGCTTGTTACCGCTAGCCTCAAGGTCAGATTTCGAAACTGCGCCGAATTGCGCATGTGCGGAAACAGCAACGACGGCTGCTCCAATTACGAGTGTTAATTTAGTGACTTCCATTGTCTCCTTCCTAACGGACGATCCATATTCCGTTACGGATGCTCGCATTTTACGGGATTTGTATCAAATGATGCAAGAGGTTTCGATTTTAGGGAGTCTGGTACTCTCATAAATAGATGCCCGAAGAGCGAATTTGTACCTATGATCCGCTCATTGAGCTCATGAAACGTTTTGAAAATGTTCGCATCAGTGACACCGGAATTGATGCTTTTGAGAGTCTGTCAATTGAGGAGCAACTCAAAAAACATATTGTTGATGGGATAAAGAAGAGCCTCGAAACTCGTCTTGAACTCGCCCTCGACTCTTATACACCGCTCGAAATCATCAATACCATCTTGCTGGACGGGATGAAAACCGTTGGAGAGCTGTTTGGCTCTGGCAAAATGCAGCTCCCCTTTGTTTTGCAAAGTGCCGAGGTCATGAAGACGGCCGTTCGGCAGCTCGAACCGCTGATGGAAAAAATTGAGGGGTCCGAAAAGGGTTCGATTTTGCTCGCGACAGTGGCCGGAGATGTTCACGACATTGGCAAGAATTTGGTGGACATCATTTTGTCCAATAACGGCTACCGAGTCGTAAATATCGGGATCAAACAATCAATCAACGCAATAATTGAGGGTGCGCAAAATGCCAAGTGCCAAGTTATAGGGATGAGCGGTTTGCTGGTGAAGAGCACCCTCATCATGCGCGATAACCTTCTTGAGCTTAATGAGCGTGGTTTGATGGGCTTCCCGGTCATTCTAGGCGGGGCTGCTTTGACTCGTGGATACGTCGAAGAGGATTTACGGGTGATCTACAAAGGAAACGTTTTTTATGCACAAGATGCGTTTGAGGGTCTTCGGCTCATGGAGACGGTTAACGACCCCGTTGTGCCTGTTGAGGAAGATGCGGACATTCTTCCTCGAGTTACTTCGCACCGCGTTGATGTCTTAAGCAAAGAACTGTACGTGTTCAACGGTTCCCGTTCGCAGATTCAACCACTTGAAATTAGTCCTGCACTACCGTTCTACGGAGCAAGGAAACAAACCAAATTTGACATCTTTGAACTGTATAAGTACATCAATCCTATTGCTCTCTTTCGGGGTCAATGGCAGTTCAAGCGCCAAGAAGGAATGGGCAACCTCGAATTCAATGATTGGTTAGTCGAAAATGTCAATCCTATTTTTGACAGGCTTAGTCGCGAGCTCGCAAACGTTCTGCAGCCGAGAGTGAAGTGGGGCTATTTTCCTTGTCACAGTGACGACAATGACCTGATCATCTATCAAGACGACCTAAAGACCGAGCGAATGAGATTCTCATTCCCGCGGCAGCGAGATGGTCGCTTACTTTGTCTGTCAGATTATTTTCGCCCTTTAGGAACGGCTCCCGATACCGTCGGCTTCCAAGTCGTGACCGTCGGCTCAGAGGTCAGTAAAAAGGAGCAGGAACTCTTCAAAAAAGGGGACTTTCAGGACTATTTATTCACCCATGGTATGGGGGTTGAGACCGCCGAGGCCCTGGCTGAATATTGGCATAAAGTTGTCCGGCAAGAGATGGGCATCGACGATCAAGAGCCGGACGAAATGAAGCTATTGTTCAGTGCTAAGTATCACGGAGCGAGATATTCTTTTGGATACCCGGCATGTCCAAACCTCGAAGATCAATCCAAACTGTTCGCACTCCTCAGCCCAGAAGACATCGGCATCGAAATGACTGACGAATTTATGCTGTCCCCGGAACAAAGCACGAGTGCAATCATTGTTCACCATCCAGAAGCAAAGTACTTTAATATCCGGTGATTCTGCTGGGTCGATTGTGAGAAACTAAGGTTATGCCTTTGCTTGCGTCTTGCGTCGCTCTGTTCCTTCTTCCAACCTACGTACCGAGGAGTCTTCATGATGTCATTGCCAAGAACCAGCCTGCTCGTGATGTTTGGGTTTTTCGATCTGTTCTGGATAAGCACGCTCGAATCGCGACTATCGCGATTGCGCCGGGCTATTGGCTGAGCTATGATGCCACCAACTGCGGTCTATACAAATTTTGGAAGGGCGACGTTAAATTTAATGGTGCGGTCTATACCACTGTCCATGGCCCCCAGCCGACCAGCGATGGCGAGGCCCTAGAGGAGGGATCTACCGAAGACAACGTCTGGAAAGCGTACGTGGGCGGTGTTGCGCAGGCGGCGAAGCCTAAGTATCGTGGCTATTCCTTCGATCTCGAGGATCGGAGTGTTGTGCACTTCCAATACGATTACACTGTCGCAGGAAAGACCTTTCGGATCAACGAAACGCCGTTCATGCTTTGGGAGAATGGAAAAGCCGTTGGTTTGCGAAGGCAGTTCAGCATTGGCACCTACAATCTTGGTGCCTTTGAGGGTGCGACATTTGGGAATGTCTCTTTTGAGATCACCCTTGGCAAAGCTAATGGCTTCTTTAAGAACTTTAAGACTGATGGTGGAAAGTATTCGGTTGCAAATGGCAAGAACGAATTCCAATTTGTAGGCAATGTCTCCACCGTTGATGCATTCTTCGATGCTCCTGCTCAGGTCGAATATGAAACAGGTGAACTGTATGCCTCCATTTCGCCTCAAGGCGATGGAAATCAGGCGAAAGGAGACGCCCGAGAAAAGGGTCTTGCATTCCGCGCCTATCAGTTGGATCGAGCGCTCCTGGTGATCCCGCGCTTGGTTCCGAACCAAACGCCGAACATCAACAAGAAAATCGATCAAATTGCCTTTGCCGACGCGAGTGATTTTGGCATAAAAGACAAGTTTTACGTCAATATTTCAGGCTGGATCAAGATTGCGAAGGCTGGAGCTTACCAATTTAGACTTGGCTCGGACGACGGATCACGCCTATTCATTAAGGATCAGAAAGTCATCGACAATGACGGAGTACACGAAGCTACATCAAAGGAGGGAACTGCTGAGCTAGCGATTGGCTCTCACCCAATTCGCGTTGAGTATTTTAATAACACTCCCGACGAGTTTCTTCAGTTAGAGTGGAAGAAACCGGGAGACACCACCTGGGAATTGGTTCCGGAAGAAGCGTTTGAAACCATTGCCGATGAAGTTCACGTCATCAATCCAGGCTTCAAGAAGGTTATCGACGCATTGTTTCCTCAACGTCCCGGCGACGGTCGACCTGAGATTTTGGTCCACCCATCATTCGATCTCACGACCCCTCGACCCAAGGATTTTAACCCCAAGGTTGGTGGCATGGACTTCTACCCCGACGGGCGGATGCTCATATGTACATGGGACGCCAATGGGGCGGTCTACGAGATTTCGGGAGTTCAAACCGGTGACCCAAGCAAAGTTACGATTAAGCGAATCGCAACGGGTCTTGCCGAGCCGTTGGGGATCAAAATCGTTGGCAAAGACATCTATGTATCCCAAAAGCAAGAGATCACACGGTTGCGTGATTTTGATGGCGATGGCATCATAGACGAATATTACAGCCTTGCAAATGGTTGGGGTGTGACGTCCAATTTCCACGAATTCACGTTTGGCCTCGTTGAGGACAAAGGATTTTTGTATGCCAACCTTGCGATCGGCATCGACGCTGGCGGACGTAGCACAGCCGAGCAAAACATCGACCGAGGTCGGGTTCTCAAGGTCAATATCAACACCGGCAATTATGAATTCGTTGCGTCTGGGTTACGTACCCCGAATGGTATTGGCAAGAGCCAAAAGGGTGAAATATTCATCACCGATAATCAGGGTGACTGGCTTCCGGCGTGCAAGCTAATTGCACTCAAGCCGGGAGCTTTCTACGGAAACCGCTCGGTCGATCCAGTCGGGATGAAGAATATGAAGGATACGCTTCCCGCCGTCTGGTTCACGGAGGGAGAAATCGGCAACTCGACTAGTCAACCTGCTCCATTTGAATATGGCCCGTATAAGGGGCAAATGATAGTTGGTGACGTAACTCATGGTGGACTCAAACGGGTATTCCTTGAGAAGATTGAAGGCCAATATCAAGGAACAGCTTTTCGGATGACTCAAGGTCTTGAAGCAGGCATCAACCGCGTGGTTGTGGGTCCTGATAAGGCAATTTATGTCGGCGGTATTGGCTCGACTGGAAACTGGGGACAAGAAGGGAAGGAGCGATACGGTCTTCAGCGACTGGCATACAACGCAAAGACGACTTTCGAAATATTGGCCGTTCGCCCGATGAAGAACGGAGCCGAGATCGAGTTTACGGAACCGATCAAGGATAACGGCTTGCCAATCTACCTGTCGGACTATTATGTTGACAGCTATACTTTTGTTCCGACGATTGACTACGGTGGACCGAAGGTTGATGAAAAACAACTCGCCGTGAATTCGGTGACGGTATCGAAAGATCGCAAGAAACTCTTTCTTGAATTTGCGGGTGTGGCACCCCGTAGGATTCTTTACTTCAAGATGCCATCCGAACTGCAGTCAGCGTCGGGAGACCTCTTGTGGTCCACTGAAGCGTGGACAACGGTCAATATTGTGCCAAATCGCACGGGTTTCGTGAACTCTGTTAAATCGGTTGCGGGGAAGAATGTCCTTAGCGCCGACGAAAAGGCCGTCGGGTTTCGGTTCTTGTTTAACGGTTCAACTCTTGACGCGTTCCGAGGTTATAAGCGAAAGGACATGCCAAAGGGTTGGGTTATTGCTGATGACATCATGGCTTACGTTCCTGGAGTTGAAGGAGGCGATATCGTTACCAAGGAACAGTACACCGACTTTGACCTTAGGCTGGAATGGAAAATTGCCGAAGGTGGTAACTCGGGCGTTCTGTACCATGTGGCGGAGACTAAAGGTGCGACATTTGAGACCGGAATTGAGATGCAAGTGCTCGATAACGAGCGGCATGGCGACGGAAAGAATCCGCTGACCTCGGCAGGTTCCGCATACGGGCTGTATGC
>JAYVXG010000340.1:0-5787 GCA_043785475.1 Armatimonadota bacterium | reverse complement strand
TCGATATGCGCCATCCGCCCCGGGGTCGGCTCCTCAAACGTATCGGTCAAACACGGCTGACCGGTCAGCGTCTCGAACAAAACCGCGCTCACAAACTTCTGCGCCGAATCCGTGAGACAAACCCGAACCGTATGCCCAGCGCGCATCAGCTCTCGCGCCAGGTCGGCGGCCCGATACGCCGAAATCGATCCACTCACCCCCAGCAGAATGTTCATTCGATGATCCTTTCGAGCAGGGAGACGGTCAAGTCGACATCCAGGTTCACGATTTGGTGATTGTATTTTGCCGCCATCGCAACCTCGTGGTGGGCGTTGGCCAGTCGCTGCTCGATCACGGCCGGGTCATCAAGGCCTCGCCCCCTTATTCGCTGCTCCAGTTCGTCCATCGAGGGGGGCAAAATGAAGATCGAAATGGCATCCCTGCGCAGGGTCATGGCGTGGAGCGCGCCCTGCACGTCGATTTTGAGGATTGCGACTTTGCCCGCCTTCAGCAGGTTCTCCATGTCGGTGAGGGGGGTGGCGTACCAGTTGCCGTGCACTTCCTTAAATTCCAGAAAATCGCCATGCTCCGCCTTGGTCCGAAACGCTTCGACGGGGACGAAATGGTAGTCGATGCCGTCTGCCTCGCCGGGTCTTGGCGCGCGGGTGGTGGTGGCCACGACCCGCTCAACCTTGGAGTTCACCTCGCGCCAGGCATCGATGACCGTGTCTTTTCCGACCCCGCTTGGGCCACTCAGGATTACTAGCTTTCCGCTCACGACTGGTTGTATTGTACTGCTTGCGGTGCGAGGGCGAAGTTTCAGTATTTGCGCCCGGGAACTTTGCTCCCCCGGTTCATGCTTCACCGATTCCTCGGCAAGTGAGGGCGGCGAATGTGAAAGGATGAGGCGTGATGAGAATTGCCTTGGAGGGGAGTCGCGAAGCGACCAAGCGTCTCGCCAGCTAACAGACCTAAGGCTTCGTTGAAATTTGAACCTGAACTCTCAGTTTTTTTCATTTTGTGTCGATTTTTTTGAATCTGGGGCGGTATTTGAGTCGTGGCTTTGCTCAGTGATTTTAGCGTCGAAATCGATGTGACGGTTTTTGCATTTAACGACAAATGAATCAAGGTTTGTCTTGCGGAGACGATTGAGGGTGTTGATGGCGCGGAATAGTCTTGTTTGGGCGTGGTTGTGGACTCGAATCCAGTGATTCGAGACGGCAGCGAGTTCTTTGGACGGATGGATTTGCTCGAGTTCGGCACCGGAGCGGGCAACTTGGAGGTGGTTGGTGATGACTTGATCGATGGCCACGACTTCGAGAGGGCTGTTGCCTTCGCGGAGGAGGTTGGTTCGAAGCTCATCTAGGCCTTTGCGAATACATTCATACTCAACTGTATGAGTGTCGAGACTAGCGAGGGCGTGATCGCGGGTCCATTCGGTGATGTCGCCATACTCTCGCCAAAGGCGAGGGTCCACGGCAAGCAGGTTCCGAACTTCGGATATCTCGTTATCGTTTAGTTGGGGACGACAGCTCAGGGCGTCGAGAGAGTCTCGGGGTGAATTCATGGTAGGTTTTGGTTCGCTTTTTTGAGTGTCACTCTGTTGAAGCAACTCCCCCAATTCGCCAATCGGATTCGATTGATCTTTTCGGGCTTGGCTCATTGGCCCCTCTGACAAGAGGGGCATCCCATTCATAGGGGAGTCGGGAAAAACATTTGACCAGGTTCGGCGAATGAGATTCTTTTCGACCGGGGTCAATTGGTGTTGGAGACGGGAGACGAGTTGCCAGCGGTGGTTGCGGAAGATGCCGCCACAACAAATTAGGTGCTGGCGAATGATTAGTTCAACGAGGCTTTCCAGTTGGTTGAGTTTTGACTCGGTATTTTGACTTTCGAGGAGGGCTCGCTGATTCTTGTTTCGCTGATCGATAAGGTTTTGGACGGCGAAGCGGGCGACATTGCCGGTCCGGAAGATTTTTGAAATGGTTCGACCAGAGTCGGGATCGGAGTAGACCAACCGGGCATTTTGACCTCGAGTGAGTTGCCAGTCCATACATATAGTATACCTTTGTCTACTTGTGAGATTCAAGGTCGTTAGTTTGACAATGCCCAACGACGCAAAAATAAGACAACTTAGACATTCCTAGACAAAAGTGTCTAAATTGTCGATGTAATGTGTACAAAATGACATAACTTGTACATAGATTTGAAATAGGATTGGTGCCATTTGAAGCTAAGTGGTGCGGTTCGGTCCTACATTTAAGTCTGCAAATTTCTGTAGAACCTCTGTAATCCTTTGGAAATACTCACCCCCCTACATACCCTTGTTGACAACCGCCCGGGCAACCAGATGCTCGATGCCATTCGGCGTCTGATTTTGGAGAGCAAGTCGCTCGACGTGGCTACGGGTTATTTCGAGGTCGGAGCCTTGCTCGACCTCGACGGAGAGTGGCAAAAACTGAATCACATGCGCCTGTTGATGGGTGACGAAGTCACCCGGAAAACGAGAAAGGCATTTGTCGAAGCTCTAAAGGATCGCGACCGAAACGGCATTGAGCGGGCCCAAGAACTCGATGACTGGAAAGCTTTGGAAGGTCTTGAAGCAATAAGGGAAGCTCTCAATAATCGTTTCATCGAAACCAAGGTTTATACCAAGGCGAAGTTCCACGCGAAGGCGTATCACTTCAAAACCGGCGGAGTCGTCAACCACGGCATCATAGGCTCCAGCAACTTTACTCATCCTGGCCTGACTCAAAACATCGAACTTAACCTCTTCACCAGCGATAACACCCATTTGGGCGAAGTCGCCAAGTGGTATCAACAGGCTTGGGACGAAGCTGAAGACCTTACCGCTGATCTCCTCCAAATAATCGAACCGCACGTTCGTCAGTACTTCCCGTTCGAGGTCTATATCCAGGCGATGCGCGAGTATTTTCGCGATCGCGAAACCGACCAATCGGGCTGGGAGCAAACCGAAAGTCAACTCTATCCGATCTTGGCTAAGTATCAGCAAGACGCTTACCACGACCTCATGGCCATGTCCAAAGAGCACGGGGGCGCGCTCCTATGCGATGGCGTCGGACTTGGAAAGACCTTCGTCGCCCTCATGCTTATCGAGCGAGCACGAATGGAACGGCATAAGGTGCTCGTTATTGCACCGAAGTCGGCCATCCCGTCGGTATGGGCGAGAAACCTCAGCAAGTATTTCCCAGACGATTTTGGCAGATATACCGACGACATCCGGGTGATCCCCCAAACCGAATTCGGACGCTTTGGTGGAATCACTTATGAGGAAATAGACAAACTTCGGGCCCGGTACGAGACGATCATTGTTGACGAAGCCCATCACTTCCGAATGCCACATCGTAACCGGAGCAAAAAGCTCAAGGCTCTTACCAAGGGCCGCCGGACGTTCCTATTAACGGCAACGCCGATCAATAACAGCATCCTCGACCTGTATAACCTTCTCAATTTTATTGCCCAAGATCGTCAAACTCACTTCCAGCGGCTGGCTGTGCCGAACTTGAGAAACTGGTTCACAAAGGCAATGGGAGAAAAGAAGAACGCCCAAGCCGAACTGGAATTCATGGATGACGCGAAGTATCAAGAATTCCTGCGACACGTGATTGTTCAAAGATCCAGAACTTACGTAAAGAGCCTCGAAACCCAGGGGGATGCGAGCGTCAAATTTCCAACTCGCGAGAAGCCAGTGGTCATTAAATACTCACTTCGTGAAGTTTACGGAAGACTGCTGCCCGCGTTGCTGAGCGCATTTGATGAGAAGCGAGCAAGGTTAAAGCTCGTGTTGTACGAGACGGAGAAATTCAAGGAGACAACCAAACAAGATACGAGCACACTTCAAGACCAGTCGAATGTTGTTGGCCTGGTTCGAACCATGATGCTCAAGCGGCTAGAATCCAGCCAAAAAGCCCTTGAGGCCAGCATGGAGGACTTGTTGTTCAAGCACGTTCTCCTCCTCAAAGAGCTTAAACCGATGATGTTTGGTCCTTGGTTGGCTAAATATGAAGACATTTACCTAATCCTCGAAAAGCATAGAAAAGAGCGGTTTGGAATCTCGACCAATGCAGACGAGGAAGACGAAGAGGAGGGTTATCTTCCTCGGACAACGTACGAGAACAAGAAATTTGCTCAAGTTAAACTCGATATTCAAGAATTTGGCCGGAACGAAGAAAATTGGCATTCTGGATTAGAGGCCGACACCTACGTCCTTTCTGACCTTCTCAAGGGACTTTACGAAGTTACTCACCCAGACCACGATGCCAAGTTGGCGGCTTTCATCAACATTCTAAAAACAAACGAAGGACTAAACAAGAATAAGTTCGTTGTGTTCAGCGAATTCAAAGATACTGCCAGGTATCTAGAAGTGGAACTCAAAAAGCACTTCAATCCGGATGAAATTGTCGAAGTCGACTCTGGTCGAAATGTTGGGGCACGTGAGTGGATTATCAAACGCTTCGCCCCGTACTACAACTGTGACGGCGACGAAGAGCTGAAGAAAGCCTTAGCAGAACCCATACGAATTCTCATTAGCACCGACGTCCTCAGTGAGGGTCTTAACCTGCAGGATGCGAACCAGATCGTCAACTACGATCTTCACTGGAATCCGGTTCGCCTCATGCAGAGGATCGGTCGTGTTGATCGGCGAATGGATATCACCAAACCAGTCAAGTACGATAGCGTGCATGTTTTTAATTTCGTACCGCCCAAGGAAGTTGATGTCATCCTCAAACTGTTTGCCCGCGTCAGCGGCAAGCTGATCGCGATCAACAAAACGCTTGGTATTGAAGCCCCAGTCCTGACGGCGGAAGACGACTTCAAAGCCATGGACTTCTACCAGAATTTGGGCAATTCGGCCATGTCGCCCCAAGAGCGCGTTCGGCTCAAGGCTCACGATTTGGCGGACAAGCATCCAGAAGTTTGGACCGCATCACAAAGCTTCCCGAACCGAATCTATGCTGGCAAAAAGAGTTTGGGCAATTTGCTATTTCTTGCTTATCGAATCGTCACCGGAAATCAAACCGATGATGAGACCCTGACCTTAACTGAAGTTAAGTGGTTTTTGATTGAACGCAAGTCAGGCAAAATACACGAGCAGATTGAGGATATCCATTCGGCGATTGAGTGCAATGATGGAACGGCAAGGGTCGCGGAGATGACAACGAAAGAAAGAACTCGACTGAGAAAGCTAGTCGAAGATTCCAAACTCTCTGAATATAGATTCAAGGCCGGTATATCTGATGATTTCCGCGATGAGCTAATCTGTTGGATGGAAGTCTAATGAAGTTCACACTGCCTATCAAAATGAATTTAGACGTTGAAACTGGGATTCATCTGGAACCACTTGGTGATCGATTTCCTAAGCTAAGAACGAATGCAACAGTCTATTTGCAATTCGATGATGATCAATTGGCGGACCAAGACGAGGCCGAATATTGGGCATCGACCAGAGATATTGTCGTGCCAAATGAAGTAGGGCTTTGGGCCGGATTTAAGCAACTATACTTTGAAGATGAAGAAACAGCAAAACAAAACGTAGAGTTTGAAAAACACCATTTTCGGCCAGACACTACATTCTTCAACTTCTGGATTTTATTGCTGACAGATGAACCAGTAGTAATGGTAAAAGCCAAAGGGGGACCTTCTGCCCTGAAGCCAGTACCAATCCGTATACCAATCATGAATCAGCAAGCGAAAAGCCTGAATCACGCTTGCACGATAATATCCGAGGCCTTTCAGCCACAAAGGCTTTCGCACACTACGAACGTGTTTCAGAGTGTGTATTATTTT
>JAYVXG010000339.1:0-5789 GCA_043785475.1 Armatimonadota bacterium | reverse complement strand
TTCAGGGTCGAGCTCAAGTAGGTCCTTGCCGTCAAAATCGACGCTCCCGGCGGTAACTTCGTAGTCCGACTTTCCAGCCAGGATGCTGGCTAACGTGGACTTTCCGGAGCCGTTTGGCCCCATGATCGCGTGGACTTCACCCGCCTTTATCGTCAGGTTTACTCCTCGTAAAATCTCTTTTTCCTCAATCGAGGCGTGCAAATTTGAAATGGTCAGCATAAGGAACTTTGTTTTCTACGACGGGATGGTCGTAAAGTTGACATTTCTGTCTACTTTCATTATGACCGATTTCGGTGGTCCAACGAAAGAGTGCTGTAACCACCAGGCCAAAGAAATTAGTTGCTGGAATCTGCTTTATTCTTGCCCTTGCACTCTGCCCCCGCGGTTCGCCCTGATGAACTATAATGAGTCAGGTTGCAATGTCGATGAAAACTCAGCTAGACGAAACGGACGTACAGATTCTCAATCTCCTCCAACAGGACGGACGCATCACCAACGCCGACCTCGCCAAAGCGGTCGGGCTCAGCGCCCCTAGTGTCCTACAGCGAGTCAGAATTCTCGAGAAAAGCGGCATCATTAAAAGCTACGTCACCATTCTCGATGCCGAGCGCCTCGGCCGCAAACTCATCGCCTTCGTCAACGTATCCCTCGCCCTCCACGAAAGCCAACCCATCGAACGCTTCCGCAAATCGGTCCAAGAAATCCCCGAGATTACCGAGGTCTACAACATCACCGGCGAGTACGATTTCATGCTCAAAGTGCAGGCGAAAGACATGCGCCACTACGAAAGTATCCTCCGCGACAAAATCACCAAAATCCGCGGAATTGGAAAATTAAACACCTCTTTTGTGCTGGGAACCTCCAAGTACACCACCGAAATACCCCTTTAGAGGTTTATAGTGGGTACATGAACAAGCAAGCCGAGGTGCTGAGGCTAAGGAAAACTGGTTGCCTCAGTACAGAGGGAGATTGATCTGCTTTCAATTTCCAGGGCCGAGGTGCTGAGGCTAAAGAAAGCTGGTTGCCTCAGTACAGAGGGAGATTGATCTGCCTCTAACTTCCCGAGCCGAGGTGCTGAGGCTAAGGAGGCCAAGACTTTTCTTAGCCTCAGCACCTCCCGATACCAGAGCCAAGCTTTGCCGTAGTCCTCTGTACTGAGGCAACGAGTTTCGCCGTACTGAGGCTAACGAAGCCAAGACATTTCTTAGCCTCAGCAAGCTGGTTGCCTCAGTAGTGAGGGAGATTGATCTGCTTCCAATTTCCCAAGTTGCGCAAGGTTTGATCCTGCCGCTACTAACGATAATATGTTTGGGCTGTACGGAGCCAAGTTCATCCACGGCCGCAATTATTACCAAATCATTCCGCATGGAGAATGTCTCGTTGGATGACCAGAAAACGCTTGACGAAGCTAGATCTCCAATTATTGCTGGCCCCATTTACCTCATGGATCGAACTCCAAAGTCCAAATTCATCGCCAAATTGGAAGGCGGAAATTATTATGTGAGAGTAGGCGTCCTGCGCAATCCGGGTGGAATGTTGTATATGCTGCTCGGCGGAGATGGCTTGCCCCTTTCTCAGACAGAACGGTCCAGACTTGCCGCATTGGCTAAGGGTGCCGGCGTCGAGGTTCTTGAAAATGGTCGGATTCCTTATCGATTTGGCCCCGATGGTCGAACGCCAGTGATAATGCCCAGTATTTTGGAATACAGTCCAGAAAAATATGCCGCGATAGTGCCCATGTCGGTCGAAATGACTTTCAAATCAGTTGAAACCGCTAGGGCCGCAATTGACTACATCGATCAAAAGCGCTACGTCACAAAAGTGAGTGGCTTGAAACTTCACATTTCTTTCAAATCCCAACTTGGTGCCGCCACCGATGAGCGAGAAGCATTTGAATCTCTGGCACATCGATTTGACGGAAAAGTCGAGTGGCTAGAAACAAAGTCAACCGAATAACTGTCCTCTGCGTCCACCTATATTAGGTCCGCAATCACCCATAATAAGACATGCACGAGCGATATTTCGACAACGCGGCAACGACGCCGGTTGACCCCCGGGTCGTTGCGGAAATGCTCCCCTACTTCACCGAGTTCCCTGGCAACGCCGCCACGATCCACCACTACGGTCAAAAAGCAAAAGCCGCCATCGACCTGGCCCGAGAGCGCGTCGCAGCCCTCATCCAAGCCGAAGACCCCACCCAAATAACCTTCCTCAGCGGCTCCAGCGAAGGGAACAACTGGGTGCTCGGCAACTACAAACAAGGCCGTGTCGCGATCTCACCGTACGAGCACAGCAGCATCATCAAGCTCGCCAAGCGCGACGGATTCACCGTCCTCCCGCCGTTCGAAGAGTGCCTCCCGGAAGGGTTCGACATCGTCGCCCTCATGTCGGTCAATAACGAAGTCGGAACCATCTTCGACACCGAGAACATCCGCCGCCGAACCAAGAGCCGAAACCTCCTTGTAGACGTAACCCAATCCGCCGGAAAACTCCCCACTTACGCCGGAAACACCGACTACATTTCTGCCAGTGGACACAAATTCTATTGCCCCAAAGGGGTCGGATTCCTCTACCAGCGCGAAGTCAACCTCGAACCGTTCCTCCTGGGAGGCGGACAAGAAATGGGACGCCGAGGCAGCACCGCCAACGTTCCCGGCATCGTCGCCCTGGGGGCCGCAGCTGCGCTTGCGGTGGACGAAATGGATGACCGAATCGCCCACGCCACCCACCTCAAAGCCATTGTCTCCGATGCCATTGTCAAAATCTCCGACTCTCAAATCAATGGTCCTGGCCAGAAATCGCCCTACGTGCTCAACGCCAGCTTCAAAGGCATTCACGGCGAAAGCCTCCTGATCGAGCTAGATCAAGCAGGATTCTGTTGTAGTTCCGGCGCAGCATGCAGCAGCGCCAGCCTAGAACCCTCGTCCGTTCTCGTCGCGCTTGGCCTCACCCCCGAGTGGATTCGAGGCACCATCCGCATCAGTTTTGGCCAGTTCAACACACCTCAAGCCGCCGAAGACCTCGGACGCAACATTACGAGGATTGTGGAAAAACTGCGAGCTTTGTAACTATTTCACCTATAACTGAAACTTTAGGGCTATCGCGCGACGTCATACATAATTGCCGCAAAAACTAGTAGGAGTCATGTATTCGTGCCTCGATACGGTGATTGGCACCCTTCTCGCTTGACAAACAAGGAATAACGTGATTGAATTGAATTCGATCACGAATTCGGCGAACCGAAACCAGTAATTACCGTTATATGGCGTAGAGTTTGCGATTTTTGGAGTAAATAAAGACATATGCTGATAGAAAATGGATTGCCGACGCAGCCGCGACGAGGCCGAGCGATTACCGTTCGGACACCTGGCCGCACCTCAGGGTTTATGGACCCCAATGTTTCTGCGCTCGAGGATCCAGCCGCCGAAGTCGACGATTCACAAGATGCTGATGCGACCGATGAAGAGCTCGAGGAGCTCGAAGCCGAGGCCGTACAGGACGATTCTGAAGAACTGGAAATGTGGATGCGACAAACACGTCGCGCCCAATTGCTGACCCCAGAACAAGAAGTCCATCTTGCCGTACTCGTCATGGCGAAGGAACTTGCCGAAAAGAGCAAGGACAAAGAACTACTAAAGCTTTTGCAAAGACGGGACATTACACATCCAGTCGGCAAACCAACCGAATTAAATCAGTTCATCATCGCGAGAGTCGTGAATGAAGGAATTGAGGCGAAGCGACACCTCATCGAATCAAACCTTCGATTGGTCGTTTCGATTGCCAAGAAGTATAACGCTCGGGGCATCCCTCTCGCAGATTTGATTCAGGAAGGAAATCTCGGACTTATCCGAGCCGTTGAAAAGTTTGACTGGTCGAAGGGCTTCCGCTTCTCGACCTACGCAACTTGGTGGATCCGCCGAGCAATCGCTCGTGCGATCATCAACCAAGGCCGCACCATCCGAATCCCGGTTTACGTAGCTGAATTGATTAACAAGGTTGTCAAAACAGCGTCGCGATTGCAGCAAGAGTTGCAGCGAGAAGCGACCGAAGAAGAGATCAGCCGCGAGGTTGGACTCTCGGTAGACCGAGTTCGAGAAATGATGCGAGTGGCAGTCGAGCCGATTTCACTCGAAACACCCGTTGGTGAAAAAGATAACTCATCGATCGGTGACTTCGTTCAAAGCCAGAATATGCCCACTCCCGGTGACGTCACTTGGAGCCTTATTCGACGCGAAGAAATCGACGGGATACTCAGCCGCCTCACGGGCCGAGAGCGAGACGTCGTCCGACTCCGATTCGGATTGGACGATGGTCGAGCCCGAACCCTCGAGGAAGTCGGCGCAGAACTCAATGTGACACGAGAAAGAGTGCGACAAATCGAACTTAGAGCCATGAAAAAGCTTCGACACATCGGCCAAGAACTCGCCTCACAAGGCTTCACTGTCACCGCAAATCCAAACTAGGGCTCTACGTGGAGTGCGTGAATTTATTCGCGCTTTGGCCTGTGAGACTTGTCTCTCTGAAAATAATCATAGGCCGAAACAAAACTCGAGTGATTGAGGTAGTTGAATCCAAAACGGGATCAGAGAAATCTGATCCCGTTTTTTGTATATGGAGGGAGGAACGTTGTTCCCAAACATCGTGCCCTCCAATTACGTCCAAAGGTTCCGCCAAAGTAAAATTTCCCCTCCTCTCATGAGAAGAAGTTTCCTTGAGACGATGCGCAGCATCGAGAGAGCTTGGACAATGGGAGCATCAAAGTAGCCAGGTTAACTTAATCCGCCAGCTGCCCGTTGCCCTATCCCGGTTCGCCCTGCGCCCTTTCTTCGTCGTGCGGAATGAACATCAACGTCAACAACCCCGGAACCGCAAACAGCAACGCCGCCGCAAACGTTGTCCGATAATTGTTCCCCGACGCGCTCAAAATCTGCCCGCCAATAATTCCCGACAAAGCAATAAACGTCGCCCCAAGCCCCGTCCCGATCGCAAAGTGAGCCGTTCGATGATTTCCTCGCTGGGCCACTCGCATCAGGTAAACGGCGTACCCCGCGTAGCCCAAGCCGTACCCAAACTGGTCCATAAAGTCAACAAACCCAATCGCATAAATGTTCGATGGCTGAGCAATTGCCGCGTACAAATACAACAGAATCGGCAGGTGCATCAGCACTGCAATGATCCAAAATCCGCGTTTCAACCCGAGCTTGCCCGCCACAATCCCACCGACAATCCCGCCGCAGATCATCCCCGCAACTCCGATCGTCCCCTTCACCAAACCAAACTGGCTATTGCTCAACGCCAATCCGCCCTTCGCGAGGTCGTCCTTCAAAAACAGAACCGAAATCTTGCCAACCATCGCCTCCGAGAACCGATAGAAGGTCAAAAACAGCAGAATCGGAACCACGCCAGACTGCCGAAAGAAGCTGGCGAATGCCTCGCCCATCTCAGTACCCTTCAAAGACTTACGCAGATAAACCACCAGTCCAACCGCCAATGGCAAGCAAACCGCAAACTGAATGATCTCGCTCGTCACCCCCGACCAACCCATCGGGTTATCAAAGAACATCGCCTTTTCGGGCAATGCCCAGCCGGTAAACCGCCCCGCCAACGTGTTCGCTACCAACTTCCAAACCGCGCTCACCGAAAAATAAGCGGCGGCGTAAAACCCGAGGATCGCAAAAGTGCGCTGAAGATTCCCCCGAAACTGTCCCCTCTGCGCGTCCGTCGGCTCGACGTCCTCAGGCGCGTCCGGCACCAGCCGCCGAGCCGGGAACATCAGCATAGCGTACAAA
>JAYVXG010000338.1:0-1701 GCA_043785475.1 Armatimonadota bacterium | reverse complement strand
CGAGCTACGCCATGTATTTTAGTAAAGGCGAAAAATCTGGTCTACAACTCACCCAAATGGATTGGAACACGAAAGATTTTACATTCAAGTTAACACCCCAAACGTCATCTGATGAAATCATACAGGTTTTGTCAAACAGTAATTTGAAACGGTTCTCAAGTCTTCCGGATGCTTTCCTTCAACAAGCGATCACAGGCAATCGTCAGAGCGTCATTCGAAATAGATGTTTTTTCGAGATACGTGCGCTCGGACTTCCAACAATCATTCGTAATAATGACGTTATTGATGCAATCCGTTCAATGATTCATGTGCCAGGCTTGAGAGGAAACCCAACTCGCAATTATCCAGTAAGTGCGGTAGGAGTAACGTTTCCGGGTACGTTCGAAAATTACACTGCTAGTATCCTTGCAAAATGGCAGGAAGAGGAAGCATCAAGCCAAAAGTCACTCTTAAGCTCAAAGCCGCTGACTAGTCTCGGCCATGACTTAGAAGAATTAGGCCTCACCTGGAAAATCAGGGCACGAAAGGTCGATGACACGAAGGTAGAATTGCAGGTTGGACGTACGCTCAAGTCTGCCCGTGGTGGCGCAAGCGATATGGTCAATGTGGCCGATGTTGGGTTTGGAGTATCCCAAACGCTGCCAGTGTTGGTCGCTTTATTAGCAGCACGCCCAGGGCAAGTCGTCTATTTAGAACAACCCGAAATCCATTTACATCCTCGAGCGCAAGTTGCTATGGCTAAAATTTTAGCAAAGGCTGCAAAGCGAGGGGTACGTGTAATTGCAGAAACACACAGTTCGTTACTCCTTACGGGAGTTCAAACCCTGGTGGCAAGAGGGGACCTACCCGCCGAGTTGGTAAAACTACACTGGTTTATGCGAGATGAGGATGGAGAAACTCACATCACTTCCGCAGATTTGGACGAAACGGGGGCATTTGGAGAATGGCCTGAAGATTTCGATGATGTGGTGTTGAAAGCTGAAGGGGATTATATGGATTCGGTTGACGCTCGTACCTCACAAGGAAAACTGTTTTGAGCGGTCGACGCCGAATTGTAATCGATACAAGCGTATTGCGATCAGCCGGTGGGGAGGAAGCAATATATCCAACCTCGGCACATTGTCGAGAAGTCTTACGCGCAATTTTAAGAATATGTCACAAGGCTATAGTATGTGAGCAACTTCGGCAGGAATGGGACAAGCATCAGTCAAAATATGCATCACTGTGGCGCTCTGCTATGTATAGGAGAGGGAAAGTTATCTCAATAGCAGTGACCGAAAAATCAGCACTACGCCAGAAAGTATTGGATTCCTGCAAACATGCAAGTACTAAACAAGCAGCCGCTCTAAAAGACTTTCATCTTGTTGAAGCCGCTATCGACTCGGATTGGATAGTTGGACAAAGTCACATTAGGGATCAGCACTTTTTTTGAGGCGAGATTTGCGAGAACGGGTGCGATTAACAAGATGTTTGACGACAAGGGCGGCGGCCTGTTCAGTGCTTAATTGTGGTAAGGGCAAGCTTGAACGCAGCAAGGTGCGGACATTGGCCACGGATAAGGTCGGCAAAACCTCGACTTCGTATTGGGTGAGTAATGCCGGGTCACGAGCAAACTCAATCGCCCAGTCCAGTTTGGTTTCGGCAATAAACCAGGCAGCGAGAATGGTCAAAGCGAGGTGATGTTGCCAGGCGCGGTACTTG
>JAYVXG010000337.1:0-5825 GCA_043785475.1 Armatimonadota bacterium | reverse complement strand
CAAAACTTGCTATATAATCACTTCATGGACTTTCGAAGTGATGTGGAGGCAATGGTTCTGGGCGTTCTCCAGATCCAACCTGGCTATGGCTATGAGATCGCAAAGCGCATCCGCGAACTCAGCGACGAGATGTTTAAGTATGGTGAGGCCCAGCTTTATCCCGCGCTTCGCAAACTCGAGGAAGCAGGTTACGTAACCGCCGAGTGGGTGATGCAAGAAGGCAAACCCAACCGCCGGGTCTACTCGATCACCGATGCGGGCGGTAAATTCTTGCTGGAGCGCCAAAAGGAATTTGAGAAGTTCGTGGTCAAGGTCAACGCGGTGATGAAGCTCTCGAAGGCGTGGACGGTGTGTCGTGGCTAGTGTTGTCGAACGATTCGAAAGCGACGTTCGAACGGCAGTCCGCCGCGGATCAAAATTACTGGAGTTTGAAAGTCCAATCAGGGAAGTTGCAGGTCACTTCGGTGACCTTATTCAAGAGCAATTAGACAAAGGATCGACTCAACCCGAAGCTGAGAAAGTTGCCATGGAGCGAATTGGCAGCATCGGACAAGTTGCAACTCAGATTCTGGATTGTGCATCCCAGAGAACCAAAGGCATCCAAAGGCAGCGATTGCTATTTTGGATTCCAGCCATAGCTCCACTGCTGTTCATTGGGGCCCAATGGCAAAGCTACGCTTCAATATCACACCTCTTCTGGACGCTATTGATTCCCTTGACTTTGGTCTTCATCCTTTGCGGACTTGCTTTCGGGCAAGGAATATTCATGGCAAAAAGGCTTGAGTGGAAACCACTAACGGCTGCCTATCTTTTGGCTTCGATCATTCTCATTCCCATTTACTATTCCGGTAGCCGAGGCAGTGAAACGATGGATGGAATGTCAAAAACCGAGGTCACTGCCTTTCTTGGTCGCTATAACCAAATGGGTTCGAAGCTCAGGCGTGACACTCAGGCAATCAATCAGATCATTGGGATGAGCAAGAAGCCATTTGAGCAAAGGTATGCGATGGCGGCTCCAGTGATTGAGAATTCTCGAACGAATCAATTCTCGATCGATCCATTGTCCGACGGCACGTATCTCGAACCGATTTCAATCAAGTCGATAAATGACAAATTGACTCCATTCCAACTGCAACTTGGTCGAACGAATAGTCCCGCCGAAGCAATTCGAAGTTGGGAGAATCTTGGCACAGAATTCTCTGCCGCGATTGCTGGCCGAACAAATGACATTGAAAAATATCGATTTTTCCTCAACTCCAAGCCGTGGCCGCTTTGGTACGTGGTTTATGGATCATTCCTGGTTCCATTGACGTTCCTGGCGGCATTCGGTGCCTGTGCCGCTCTTGCCATGATGGGGTTCCGAATATGGATCATGCGAGGCAGTTGGCTCACTTTACAAAAGAGATGAACATGGAAACGAACCAAAATATCTGCGGTCGATCTCTCGGTAAGAAATTATTGTGCATCTGGAGGAATAAATCATGACCAACAATCCCGTCTCCCAGTTCGAGGAAGCCCTTCGCCGGGCAACGCGCCGCAAAGGCGCCGCCGACCAAGTCAAAGAAGTCGCCAGCCACTACGACGACCTCTATAACGAAGCCCTAAACAAAGGCGCGTCCGTTGAGGACGCCCGTAAACACGCCGACGAGCACATCGGCGACGTCGCCGAGATCGCCAAAGAAATCAGGTCTGGAAACGGCAAATCAAACGGATTTCGAATTCAATGGATTGCGATGTGCTTGCTGTTCTTTGGCGCATTCTTCTACTGGGGCCTTAGCCTATTCCGCAAACCGGATGGGTCGCCCATCTGGGAATTTTGGAAATTTGACCCGGAAATAATAGGAACCGTGGCGATTTACCTTGCCGGGGCATTACTTGCATTTGGAGTCGTAAAAGCCAAGAAGCTCTCCGTTCCTGCCCTCGCCGTAGGACTCACCTTGATCGCCGTCGGCTGGATGGGTACGAAGATCGTTTCCTACAAATCGCTCGCTCGGTACCAGTCAATCATAACGATGCAAATCAAAGATAGAGTGAATTATCCGAAAGTCGAACAGCCAAAGTACAACCATCGATTCGATCTTCTCTCCGCTTGCCTATATCCAAACGGAGTCGACAACCGACAAAATATCGAAGCGTTTTCGGCGGAAATACGAGCCGAAAAGAACTTGCATGGCTTTAGCCTTCCAGACGAGGAAACGGGTCAGTGGGTATATCCAACCAAGATTCAGAAGATAATGCCCGCCCAGATTCCTCACCTATTTTTGGCGAGCACGAATTCCTATGCAGTGGCAAACCAGGCGTGGCAATCATCCTACAACTTGAAGCAATCAATGCCCGCTATGAAGAAGGCGGCGAAGGACCATTTTGAAGCGTTTGCAAGCATGGCAAACCCGAGCAACCCGGCCCTACTCGGATTTTTGTTTGAAACTGGATCGTGCGTTGTTCCATTCGCCTTGAGCTTCCTCTTTTGCTTCCTCATTTTCAGCATTGCAAGGTTATTGGGCCGCAATTTGAATCGAGGAGCGAGAGCATGAAAAACCAAGATGCGGTATCACAATTTGAAACATCGCTGATGCGAGCAACCCGGCGAAAGGGCAACGATGATCAAGTCAGGGAGGTCGCCAGCCACTATGACGACCTTTACCAGGAGGCACTGAATAAGGGAGCGACGATCGAGGAAGCTCGCAAGCACGCGGATGAGCACATCGGCAACGTCGCCGACATCGCGAAGAGAATTCGAGCCGGAAACGGCAAATCAAGCGGTTTCAAGCTCCAGTGGATCGCCATGGCACTTTGGTTCCTCGGCATCTTTATGCCTATAGTCGCCGAGATGAATGGCTATTTAGTTGGTAGCTTATGGGGTCGAATTATTGAGGCAGTCCAGCCGCTTGGATTGTCCATGGTTTACGCGGGCGGTTTTTTGGCCGCTTTAGGAATCTTCCGAGCCAATCGGGTGGCGTCCCTCGCCTTCTGCCTCGCGATGATCTCGATTCCCACCACGCACACTTGCATCATTCTGCGGCATAACTGGTCGTTCAGTAAGTCCGACGCTGGACATAAGGATCACGCCGATTATTGGCACAAGTATGCCGTTAAGTATCGCCCCATCTTGACCGAGCGATACAACCTTTATGTCGCCTGCATTTCTGGAAGCGCTCAAGAATCAGATGATGCCATTCGAAAGCTGTCCGCAACGGTCAAGCGACCCCAAGATCGAGGAGCGGTCATTCTGGAGGGAGAAGTGGGCAAATGGATTTATCCATTGAAAGACCAGAAAGTGCGTGAGCGTAATATTAGAGTCTTTCCACTTCGTGCAAACAATTTGAACTACATCAACTTCGGCGCGACCGACTCTTTTGTACTCGCCCGACGGGAATGGAGGTCATCCAATGAACTGCTCAAAGCAATTCCGATCTTTCGAAAGGGATCGGAAGTTGAGTTAGCCCGGGCCTCGTTAATTCCGTACGACACTGTTCGAGCGTGGATCAGCCGGGCCTCTTTGGGAAGTGCGATTCCATTTCTCTTCAGCTTTCTGATAAGCCTGCTGATGATCGGAACCGCACACGCAACGTTGAAGCTACTGCCCAGGCACCGAAACGCCCTATAGCTTCTTCAACAGCAGGTAGTCCAGACCGAACATCCGTCGTTGGACGGCTTTTGCGTTCGCGCCAACGCATTCGGCGGTCAAGACCGCCTTTCCGCCCGAAATGCGAACCTTGCCAAGCTTTACTTGCTTCCACATTAGCGCAGGATCGTAGAAGTCGATCGGAGCTCCGAGCTTCTCGCCGTTCCAATAAAGTTGATGAATGCCGTAGTCTTGTGCTCGGCAGGCGTTGATGGTCAGTTCGTATTCACCATCGGCATGAGGGACCTCCACCGTGAGCTTTGCGCCGACAGGAGCGTCTTGCCACCAGATTTGGCCCTCGCCCGACATATCGCCAAAGCCGCCCTGGATCTCAGTGTCTCCCGCCGTGGCCGAAAAGTGAAGCTTCTCGGCTTCAATCGCGCCGGGCACGAGAATGATGTCTTGCACGTCAGGGAGTTCAAGTTCTTTCCAACTTGGTCGCGGTTGACGTTCGGCGGTCGAACCTTTTGTCCCATACCAGTAAACCGTCCGATCCCAGGTGGCGATGCAGTCGGCCCAGTGCCACATTTCCATATCGAATTTCAGCGACTTCGTAAACGGAATTGGGTCCATCTGCATAAGCCTAGATACGTTGCAGTAACCAAAGCTATTGGCCGAAGTAGTGGTGTAATTTTGCGATCCGGACGGCGTCCAATACGGCACGGGCGAACCCCACGCGTAGTTGAAAAAGTCTTCGGTTCCGGTTCCAAACGTGGATGGGAACGACTCGCCGTCGACATAAATCTTCTCGTCGCCCTCGCCCCACCAGGCTCGATCCGGACTTTGCATCAGGAGGTTGACGCCTGCGAGGTACCCAGAGCCGTTAACCGAAAGCCAGTGCATGTCCCGCATCGGCCGGGTTCGTCCGCGATCCCGACTAAAATCGGCATGGAAATAGTTTAGGGCGATGTCGTTTGCGTAATGAATGCTGTCTCCTTCGAAATCCATTTGGACTGCATCGCCCTCCTGCGCGGTATTTCGTTCGAACGTGAATATTGCTTCGTGTTTAAATGGCATATCGAAGTTCAAATGAACTTCCATTGAGTCCTTGCTACCGTGCCCGAATGGCGCGGCCATAAAGTCTCCGAGGGGAGCACTGACGGTTTTTTCGCCATCGAAGGTTGCGGTGACCCATATTGAGCGGAGGGCTTTGTGGAGATCTTTTGCACCGTAATTCCAATTGAGGTGGATATCGCGAATTTTGCCCTCTCCGTTAAAGGTGACGATCGTTTCCTTTTTATTTGGCATGAGAGTTACCGAGTTGGTGAAGTGACCAGCAAGTGGCTTTTCGATCGAAATGGCCGGTTCGAGGTCCTTCGTTTCAAAGGTCTTCACATCAGTATTTGCAGGAAAGGTGCGGTATCCGACGTGGTAGTACAGGCCGTGGGGGTCTTGCTTTTCGCCTGGCTCCATGGTCACTTTAAGGCTCTTTCGATATGCGAAGGGAACATAGACGTTCCAACCAGGTCCTGCCCAAAACGCGAAGTTCTGTAGTTGTGAATTCTGCTTTTGAAGCTGCTCGACCCAGGTTCGCATGGGAACTTTGATGCGAGGCGTCGATTCGCCATCGAAGTACATCCGAAGGGTGCCCATTGGGTTTGCCGACCACATTCGCACCACTGCTCCGGGACCAGTGAGGTCCGCCATCACATATTCTTTTCCTTCTTGACGAAGGTAGTGTCCGTAATCGTCATTGGCGAACCAATCCTCATTTCCCGGAGTCTTGGAAGTTGGGGAATAGCTGCTGGATTGCCGGTGTATAAATTTCGGACCGGTGCCAAGGGCAAAATCAAATCGGTTTTCCATGATCGATCTGGTGGTGATCGTTTGGGCAGTTGGGCTGAACAGGAGCTCGGCGATGAGACTGGAAAACATACTCGCCAGCATATCAGAAAAGGCCCTTGACTCAAAACCATTTTTGCGTCGGGGCAGTAATATAAGGGGACGGTTTATACGGATGGATTATGAGTGAAGCAACGTCGCAACCGTGTTGGAAAAAACGTCCCGTCCGAAACCTATTAGTAATCGCGCTGTTTGCGGAGATTGGCTACGCAATGCTCAATCTCGTCACGATGCCGGTTTATCTATCCGAAGATCGTCAATTTGGGATTTCCGTGATTGGGTTGGTCATGGTGACCTTCTTGCTTTTCGAGGCGGTTTTCAAGTCGATAACGGGTCACATTGCCGACCGGTTCGGAAC
>JAYVXG010000336.1:0-5835 GCA_043785475.1 Armatimonadota bacterium | reverse complement strand
CGCCTACTTAGTCAAAAACGCCGATGACTCGGCGCGAGGGATTTCACAAAAACGTAACTCTTCTCCAAAGCATGATTTCGTTGCAGCAGGCAAAGAGCGAGTGGTGTCCACCGACCTTTGGAGAATGCAAGAACACTTAATTGACCCAGCCTGGACTCGTCAAAAGTTGATCAAGGAGTTCGAGCGGATATCGAAGAAGTACGGAGGTTCTGAAGGCGCAGAAGTATCTCAAAGGTATGTGGCTGTACTCAAGACAATGGAGGAGATCGACAAGATACGAGCCAGGAAGCCGCTCAAGAGTCTTCCGAAAGAAATGCAAATAAAGGAACTTATTTGGCAGCTCCAAGACGATGAGAATAGTGCCGGCTTTATGTTGGATAGCAGCGACAAGACTCCCTTTTCGCAGTTGACGAAGATTGGCCTTCCGGCGGTGCCGAAGCTAATCGAGGCTCTCGACGATATTCGGCTGACCAAAGGATCTGCGTCCAGCATGGATCATCGATATCCAATGGATGGAGGCTGGATAATTCGGGTTCAAGACTTAGCCGAGCAGATTATTGAAGGAATTGCGCATCAAGACTTTCGTGAACTAGGGGAAGGACCTAAATTAGCCGAGGGCATCCGAAAATGGTACGAAGACGTTCAACTGAAGGGAGAAAAGGGACACCTGATTGAAGGTGTGTCGGCCGAAGGCACTAACGCCTATAAACAAGCAGAACGTCTTGCAAAGGCATATCCCGACGTAGCGTTCAATGCGATAAAGCAGGGCTACATTAACTCGACCCCTGGTTATCGATCCAGTCTTATCGATGCTCTAGAATCTCTGCCAGCGGCAACCGTCTCGAAGTTTCTTCACCAGATAATCGAAGGGGACAAGGAATTCGATTTCAGGGCCGGAAGCCAAAAGCACCAAAGTCCGCGCGAAACTGACTTTTTCGATTTCATCGATAGGCGGAAGGATTTTGAGATACGGGTTCACGCAATTACTGTCCTTGCTAAGCATGAGCCCGATTTCGCTTTAAATGCGATGCGGAGGGAATGGGATCGCTATTCGGACGAGGATGACCACTTCTTCGTTGATGACCAAATGATCGGGTTTTTAACCCAGTCGCATCGTCAGGCCGCGTTTGACACGCTAAGAAACGGCCTCCATCAAAAGCCAGCCACACTTAGGTTTTCTTTGATGAACGGCCTTTCGTCCCCCCGAAATGTCGGGCAGAACCAAACTCTTGTATCGAAAGAAAATTTGAAGCGAGCTGACAAGTGGATGGAGGATTTGCTTGCGATGGAACTCGAGGATAACGAGCGTGTGAACGGCAGCACAAGCACCACGAGTCAATCAGTGACAATTTCTTTTGTCAATCCTAGGTTGAGTGAATACGCACTTTACCGGCTAGCAGAGGAGCTACCAAACACTTACAAATTCAAGAAAACCAACTCGGCGATTGAACAAGAAAAGCAGAGAACCGTCGCATTGGCAACCTATCGGAAGCGACGCGGGCTCAAATCCATCGCATCCCAACCGCAGTTCACCTCGACATCGGTTCCTTCTGCGAAGATTAAGCCGTTGGTCGACCGAATGAAGGTCGGCCAAGATCAAGGTGCTGTGGATGCGCTCGTGTCATACGGTAGTTCAGCCTATGTTGCCATCCAAAAGGCCTCGCAAACCAAGGCTAATCGGCATGCCAAAACACGCCTCACGGGGGTTCTCCACCAAATTGCCAGCAAGGTCATAACGATCAACGTAACGAACCCGGATTTGGCGGCTGAGAAGCAGGTCGCCCTCCAACTACGCTCCTTTCAAGGAAAGGTCCTGAATGACAATGTGCTGTGGCAAGTTCTGACAGTTCTAGCGAAAGGTGTAGAACGGCAAGGTACGCGACCACTCATGGTGACAGCTGAACGAAGTTCCGATCCTACTGGATTCGCTCTGACGGTCACTTACAATTCCTTTATCAGGCAATCAGAAATCATGATGGCCATTGACAGTATTACTGAAGTTGATCAAAGCGGTGGTGGTGATGCCTTTAGCCAATTCGAAAACAAAGGTGTGGTTCACTCGATCAATAAGTGTTTGAATATGCCAACCGAAAGGAGTGTCTTGATCAGCTTGCTATTTGCGAAGTCTAACAATAGGTGAGCACTCACCGAGCGCAATCAAGGCCTTTCGCGATGCAGAGGTTGCTAAAAGGGGGCGTTCGCGCCCAAAATGAGTCTATCAATGTCTAAACCTGTTCTCAACATCGGTCTCATCGGCTACCAATTCATGGGCAAGGCTCACAGCAACGCTTACCGCCAAGCAAATCATTTCTTTGACCTCCCGGCTCAGATCAATATGCACACGATTTGTGGTCGAAACGAAGCCGCAGTGACGGCAGCCGCGGAGAACCTAGGATGGAAGAACGTCGAGACAGATTGGCGCAGGGTGATTGCTAACCCCGAGATAGATGTGATCGACATTTCGACTCCGGGCAACCTGCATGCCGAGATCGCAATTGCCGCTGCGAAAGCGGGTAAAGCCGTTTGGTGCGAAAAGCCGATTGGTAACACGCTTGCCGAAGCCAAGGCGATGATGGATGCGGTTCTCGAAGCGAAGGTCGCCCATGCCGTGTTTCATAACTATCGAAAGGCACCAGCCGTTGCTCTCGCCAAGCGAATGATCGAGGAAGGGAAGTTGGGCACGATTTACCACTTCCGGGCGGTCTACTTACAAGACTGGATCGCCGATCCGAATTTCCCGTTGGTGTGGCGACTGCAAAAAGAGGTCGCTGGCTCCGGAACCCATGGCGACATCAACGCTCACATTATCGACCTTGGCCGTCACCTGGTTGGCGAGTTCGATGAAGTGTGCGGATTGCTCCACACCTTCATCAAGCAGCGACCGCTTGCCGGAGAGATCGACTCGAACCTCGGGGCAAAGGCCAGCACCCAAATGGGCGAAGTGACGGTCGATGACGCCGCAATGTTCATCGCTAAGTTTAAGAATGGCGCGCTTGGCACATTTGAGGCAACCCGCTTCGCGGTCGGACGCAAGAACAAGAACTCGTTTGAAATAAACGGCTCAAAGGGTTCAATCGTGTTCAATCTTGAAAAAATGAACGAGCTTGAGTACTACAACAACGACGATCCTGCCGATCTGCAGGGTTTTCGCCTGATCCAAGCGACCGATGGTAGCCACCCGTACGCCGGTCATTACTGGCCGGTTGGGCACATCATCGGATATGAGCACACGTTCGTGAACCTCGTTGCTGACGCCGTGACCAACATGGTTAATGGAAAGCCGATCAGCCCCGATATGGTTGACGGTTACGAGAACCAAAGGGTGCTTGACGCAGTTGAACGCAGCCACGAGAGCAGAACCTGGGTCAAGCTATGAATTAATTCATATTGAAATCCGTCTGAATAAATATCCTATCGAGAAATTAACATGAACCTTAGATCACCATCGTTCGCCTTCATAGCTTTTGCATCATTGGCCCTTGCCGCCCAAGAAGGCGCAATCAGCACAAGGGACTGGAAGGCATTCTCGACCAAAGATGCCAAGTTCACGGTCAAGGCACCGAAGGGGTGGGGAAATAGTGATCCGAATGATGCATCCAGTAAAGAGGCTATGGAGGTGATCAAGAAGAACAATCCAAACATGGCCAAGATGTTTGAGAATCAGGACAATCAATTCGCCCTCTACATGTATGACTTCAGTGGCGATGCGACCAAGGGGTTGAACAATCTTAACCTAAAGATTCTCAAGGATTCGGGACTGACTCAGGCAATGTATCCCGACGTTGCGGCCCAGGTTCTTGAAATGACCAAATTGAAGAAGTCGGGCTGGAAGGTTGTCGATCTACCAGCAGGAAAGACACTTTCTTATTGGGGAGAACTGACTGTGGCACTCGGAGACAATGCAAAGATGGATTTTAAGATCTATGGATATTTGACCGTGAAAGATAACCTAACATACATTTGTACGATGACGACCACGCCGGAGCAAGATAAAGCGCAGAAACCAATTTTTGACGCAATGGCGAAGACGATCGTCTTAAAGTAACCCTAAGAATCCTAGCAAAAATACCTAAGATAAAGGTGTGGTACAGCAATCCATCGACGTTGTCAGACTTAACTTAGGCTGCGGTAGCGATGTTCGTTCTGGATGGACGAACGTTGACAAATTCCCGGCCGACCAGTCGGTTGTCCAAGCCGATTTTCCGATTTTGCCCTTTAACAACGACATGGCCGACGAAATTTTGCTCAGTCACGTTCTTGAGCATTTTGGTTTCAAGGATGGCGAAACGCTTTGCCGCGAGATTCAGCGCGTGCTAAAGCCTGGTGGACTGGCCTCTATCGAAGTCCCCGATATCGCATGGTGTGCCGCCCAGTTTCTTGGCGCTCCTGAGCCAAATATGTACACCGAAGTGACGAATGAGTATCACACGAACCACCGATGGGGACTCTATTCGATGGCCCTTTGGGGTGACCAACACAACGATGGGTTGTATCACAAGTGGGGTTATACCGCTCACCGGCTTTGTTACTTGCTCCAGCACGTAGGATTTTCAAAGGTCGACGTGAACTACGGCTTCTCGCACGGCGTTCAAGTCCTGTGCGCGAACGCGTATAAGTAGTCGTATACGACATATTATTCGATACCTCGAACACTTAGGGAGCCGATTGGAACTTGGGTTCAAGCCCGGTTCCATTTAGGTCGGCGACTGTAGTGTCGAGGTTTCAAATCGAACCAAATCTTCGCTTCGCCGAGCCCTGGCATTTTGATCTAGACCCTTATCGAGGCCCTTCGAGCGTTTTCGATTGTAACTCCTGCCTTTTGTAATGCTTGCCCAGCCAAGCCATCATGCTCTCGGATAATACCCAGTAGGATATGTTCCAGCCCAATTTGTGTTGCGTTTAAGTTCCTTGCTTCGTCATAGGCAAGATCTATGACTAGCTTTCCTCGCTGCGACAATTGAAGATTTTCTACCAATTCTTCGCACGCAGACGAAAGGGCCAGCTTTGATTCTAGTTCATCTTTCAGGCTTCGTATATTGACGCCAAGGGCGAGCAGAACTTTTATGGCTGGAGAGTCAGAATCAAAATTGACGGGTCCTATGTAAACTCTCAATTGACCCGGCGATATGGCATAAGAGTATTTGGCCTCGTGAAGTAGACCCAAAAGTAGGTGCTCGGTACTTACCGATTGAGATTTATGCTGGATCGCAATTTCATTCGATCTGAGTATTCCCGCTTGCGCCTCAGAAGTTAAACGGTTCCACATGCTATGTGTCCAACAACTTCCGAAGCTCAGCACCGATTTGGGCCATTGCTTCGGCTTGCTCTTTCGTAAGCCTCAGCTGTTTCCAGTTTTCGCTGTCTACTAGGGAGCCGCCTTCCTGAACTTCTAAACAGAGAGCCAAGAGAAGATTCTTATTCAATTCGGATACAGCTGAGTTGGTCCTCATGTGGAGTTCAGCTATTTCATTGGCTAGCGGTAGGTCCGTTTCTACGATGCTTTCAGCCCACGTCGCCCACTCTTTGACTCGGGTCAGGGTCAGCTGATAGTGCCAGTCTCGCACGTGTTCAGGCTGGTGTACTGGGCCGCGTCCTGAAGAATTAGCCATATACGGATCACGGTCCTTGTCTTGAATATCCATGACCGTTTTTCGGGCGGCTTCGAGGTCTACGCCAAGCTTTGCGAGCACCCTGCCGGCCAACCCATCTCCTTCACGAATTAAACCGAGAAGCAAGTGTTCGGTACCGATGTAATTGTTGTTGAGGTTTCGCGCTTCGTCGTACGCAAGGTCAATGACCCGTTTGGCCCTTGGCGTTAACGTCATGTCCTGGTTT
>JAYVXG010000335.1:0-5843 GCA_043785475.1 Armatimonadota bacterium | reverse complement strand
TTGAGGGTGTATCGACCGTCGGCTGGTCTCCTTGACGGTTGGATGTAGGCAACATTCCAACCTTCAGGGCCTAGCACTCGCAGCGTGGTCGCCGGGTGCATGGTTCCCGCGCCGACCTCGACATCATAGGATTGCAAAATCGCGCATCCTTGTTTTGCCCAGTACTCATTGAGGCGTCGGATCAATTCTTGGAACGTCATGCTAACTAATAGTGTGACATGACCACGAGTCCGAGTTCATTCCTCTGGCTTTGGTTTGCTCAGGCGGACGACCGTCATCCGTACAAACCACATTCCAAGTGGAATAAAAATGAATGCCATGACCCACTCCAATTGTCGTAAATGAGCATAAATGCTCGCCGACAAGCTGGACGGGCGTGGAGAAGAAGTCAGCCCAAGCGCGGTGAAGCCAATTGCGAGCAAGAAGACTCCCGTGAGTCCAATTAATATTGCTCCGAGAGTGCGCGCAAACACGCCGTCAGTTTACAACGACTCATATACAATAAAGTGAATGGATCAGCGCGAGCTTGTTCGCCAGCTTGAAGCCCACTTCCGGGCCGAAGATGAAAAGCTGCATGAACACATGCGGAAGTCTCGGAAAGAGCAAGATTCCCTTTCCGACGATGAATGGTGGGCTCGAATCGTTGCGGATACCATTGGTATTCGCCCTTTTATGTTAGAAGTCTTCGAGCGAAATAAAGAAGAAATGATCAAGAATCGATACAAGCGACATGGAGCCGAAGAAGGATTCCGAGAGAAGAACATTCAGCGGAAGGTGATGGAATTACTACCGTACCTTGCCACGTATAGAGCTGAGACTGGAGCAACGGGAGACCTCACCAGTGATGAGATCCATGTATCTTCCATGCGAAAGTCCTCTGAATTCTCGAAAGGCGCAATCGCGAAAATTGAAGCAGCCAAGGACAGGTTCGAAAATCCAAATAAACGAGCGTTAGTCGACCTATTCATTGAAAATGGCAAAATTCATCAGGTCGAAATGGAACCATTCATGGACCCGACAAACTTGACCGAAGAAAAATGGGAAGCGCACTCGAAACGACTATCGGAACGACTGGAAACATATATGGACAAATTACAGGAAATCACCCAGCGAAATCCAGAAGAGCTGAATTAATCTAAGTTAATCGCTTCTGCCCAGAATCAAGGGAACCAGAGAATTCTTCGAACAACGATAGTCGGGTTCCCGATTCCAGGTCGGATATAGTGAAGACATGAGCTTACAAACCGTAAAGACCTATATCACAACCCAACTAGAATTTGGCCGCGACGCCTATGTGAAGGACCTCGAAATCATGTCCGAAGAGGATTTGTTGAACGGAATGGACGGCGAAGAACGTAAAGGAATCGACTTTAGCTACGAAGTTTCCTACGTGAATCGAAGATTTGCCAAACGGCTTCGCGGAGAGACGCCTGAGCAATGGCCTGAAGGGGGATGGATGGCAGCTCCGACCGAATTGAGAAATAAAGAAGCGATTGTCACTGCCGTCCGAGACAGTATGAACGAACTCATTGCCGCGTGGAACGAGGTACCGGCCGAAGAAATGACCCGCGTCATCACCCTACCGACCAGTGAGACTAGCCCCCTCGATCTCGTTTTCTCGTGCTGCTGGCATACTGGATACCACGACGCCCAACTGAACTACATTCAAGAATTGAAGGGTGACCTCACGATGCACTGGCAGGATTAATGCCCGGACCCTGCCCTTATGCTCTAGCTCTTAGCCGGGTACCTCGGCGGAAATGGTCAACGCGTGCGGAACTGCTGGAGCGGGTCGAGCTGACGCGCAAAATGATTGAGCAGAGTCCTGGACAAAACCTGACCATCGCAAGCCTTTCTCGCATCGCTGGACTTTCGGAAAGCCATTACATTCGACTATTCGGCGACACATACGGAATCTCGCCGCGGAAGATGCTCTCGAACCAGAGAATGAATCTGGCGAGTGAATTGCTGATGAAGGGCTTGGATGTAACGGAAGCCTCATTGGCAGTGGGCTATTCAAGCTTGCCCACATTCTGTCGCCGATTTAAGGAAGAGTTTGGCCAGACTCCGAAGGAATTTCAACGGACCCAGCCATGCTGAGCTTCCGATTTTTGATTTTTCGAACTCCATATCTGATCAACACTAGGGCAGCATAAGCAGGAATGGCAATTGCGTATGTAGTCAAATGCGACATAAACTGGTGGAGGTCGGCGGCGGCAGCAGGCGCGATTCCATGGGCTGCTGGATCGGTCATCCTCCGATTCGCTTCGCGGCCAGCCCAAATGGCCCAGCATTCAGCCGCTCCAAAATAGGCAATCGATAGAAATAAGAACCGGAATTTCATAACCGCAATTTAGGATAACTCTTTGGTCTTATTTTGTCTGTATGATCTCAGCGTTATGAACACAATTTGCCACATCGAGTATTACGTGACCGACCTCGACAAATCCCAGGCATTCTACGGGGGACTGTTCGCCTGGGACTTCCGAAGCTTCATCGAAGAAATGGTTGTCTTCGGAATCGGAGTCCAGCATATCGGCGGTCTCATGAAGACCGATAAGGTTGAATCCGGCAAGTCCCCGGCCATCTGGTTCAAGGTTGCCGACCTCGACGGGATGGTTGCAAACACCCTTGCCCTCGGTGGTTCGACTCCAAATGAAAAGAGCCCGGTTCCCGGAGTAGGGTGGTCGATCACCGTTCGCGATCACGACGGAAACGAAGTCGGATTTGTGCAATTTGACTAGTCGCCACCTTTGGGTTTGAATCAGCGGCCCATAATATTGTCTTGAGAGTGGAACTCTCAAGACAATATTTCGATTATATAGACCAATGTTGCCATTTACCGTTTTCTTGGTCGCTCGGATTCAGTCTGATGTGACGTTGACCGAATTGGAGAAATCATACGGTCAGTACTCAAATTCTCCCAATTTCGATCCGGAAAAACTGCAGAACATCAATGCCCAGGTCATTTCGATGCTTGACCGCGATCAAATAAAAACTCCCAATGATTTCTTTCGGGCTTCAAGCCTAATCTCGGAGTTTCGCAACTCATTTGAATTCAGCCGCATCAAGCATGAACTTTGTCTCTGTGCACTGGCCGGTGGAGAGGAAAAAGCAAGGGAACGAATTAAGCTCACCTGGAACGCCTTTTTGGTTTCTACTGGTCGCGACCAACGGATTGGGACGATGAAGGTGCCGAATGAAGCAAAGTATGTAGTGTTGCCGGCTCCAAAGTCGATCCTTAGTGTAATGTCAAATCCAGCCAAAGCAGCGGAGCAAGCGGCCAAATCAAAGAGTGACTCTGAGGTAACCAAAATATGCGCCGATGACCAGGCGGTTCGCCAGCAGGACTGGAGCAAGCTGACCTCGAAGCAAATGCAAGATATAGGAAAGAATGACAAAGCGAGGCTGAAACGAACAATCGAATTGCTGGAAGCGGGAAGGATTGTGACGGGCGAGGATTTTGACCACGCTTCTTTGGTACTCCAGCATGGCTCGTGCTGGAATGACTACTCATTGGCCCATGAACTTTCGATTTGTTCGTTGCTGTTGGGCAACAAGAAAGCCGCTTGGCTATCAGCGGCGACCTATGATCGGATGCTTGGCTCGGGCGGTTATCGCCAGCGATTCGCTACTCAATATGGAAGTGTAGGACACGGGGCCTTTACTCTCGATTTGGTGGATACAACTGGGATTAACGACTCCGAGCGAAAGGCGATGCACTGCCCAACTCTCGAAGAAGCCAAGAACCGGAAGTGGGATTAATTGAACCGCAATGGGCCGTTGTTCGCGTGAACTGCCTCGGCGAGGTGGGTGAAGTCAACCTTAGTTGCTTGCGGAAGCGTGACTGCTTCGCTGGTCAATGTTTGCCACGCCTCTGCGGCTTTGACGTTCAGGGCTGGCTGCATTGCGTCCATGAGAGAAAGGGCCGTTCCGCCCAGCCGTTCGGCCCGGGTGCGAGCCGACTGTTCAGCGTACGCCAAAAGAAGCAAGTCGGAAGTTGCACCGATTTCGACCTGTCCATTCAAGTCTCGTTGAATGGCCATGCAGGCAAGTTCTTCGATGAATGTCTTCCCGGCCCCGACAACGATTTGGGCCGCGTTTAGCTTTCGCTGAAAACGATCAGCGAGAAAAACTCGATTGATCTCGTTGGTTCCCTCATAGATCTTGCTAACTCGGGCGTCGCGGTAGTGGCGAGCAATTGGAAACTCTTCGGTGAATCCATAACCGCCATAGATTTGGAGCGCTTCGTCGATAATCCACGCCTCGACTTCGGTGCTAAAAACTTTGCACGCCGAGCACTCGATGGCGTATTCCTCGGCTGCCTTTCGATTGCCCTCGATGGTACCACCATACAGGGTAAACGCTTCGTCTATCATCGCACCAGTTCGGTAAATCATCGACTCGGCCACAAAGAACCAACCGGCCATGAGTGCGAGCTTCTTTTGAATCAGGCCAAACGAGGCGATGCTTTGACCAAACTGTTTGCGGTCATGAGCGTATGCGACTGCAAGTTCAATCGCATTTCGAGCCGGGCCAATCGACATCGATGATAGTTTGAATCGACCGATATTGAGAGCATTGAACGCGACGTGGTGACCTTTTCCGGGCTCATATAAAAGATTCTCAAGCGGAATCTCGGCATTTTCCAACGTGATCCGCGCGGTCGATGAGCCTTTCAATCCCATCTTGTACTCTTCCCTTTCGATCGTGAGTCCAGGAGTGCTTCGTTCAACCAAAAATGCGGAGAATAGTTCACCGTTAATCTTTGCCATTACCAAAAACTGATCCGCCCATTTTGCGTTGCTGATCCACATCTTGGTGCCATTCAGAACCCATTTTCCATCGCGCTCGACCGCGGTGGTGGTCACACTTAGTGCATCCGAACCCGAGTTGGGTTCGCTGAGGGCGTATGCTCCCATCGATTCACCGCTGGTGAGAGCTGGAAGGTATTTCGCCTTTTGGGCATCAGAACCAAAGAGGCTCAAGCCAACTTGGCTGATCCCGCTCGTGATTCCGTACGTGACGCTCATCGAGCTGTTTAGGCTCATGAATTCGAGAATTCTTGCCGCGAGGTTCTTGCCTAGTCCCAGTCCGCCAAAGGCCTCAGGGCTGTCGACTCCGCACAATCCGAGTTCGCCCGCCTTTTTGATGAGCCTCGGCATGAGCCCCTCTTCCTGCGCGTCGATTGCCTCGAGATGCGGCATCACTTCGCTGCGGCAGAACTGCTCCGCGACGTCGATCATCATCTTGTCGTCACTCGAGAAATCTTCGGGCGTGAAGATCCTCAGCGGATTGCCGGAAAGAAAGGAAGCGCCTGGGATGAGGTTTTCGGACATCGTCGTACCAACTCTATTATGAACCGTCGTTGAGCGTTTGCGGTCGGCCGTTGACCAATGTCAGTTTCCGCCCCAAAGTCCAGTTTGATCACTCATCTCGATGTGATGGCGGCAATCGACATATCCCTTTACACCTGCACCCTTTGGAAACTTGTAGTAAACGGTTTTTAACTGGCCTTGCTTTAAGATGAAGCTCAGCTTTCGAAAGTTCGTCGAGGACATTCTGTCCAACTTCATGTCTTCGATTTCGACCTTCGCCCAAGGCTGCTTCTTTGTTGGAGAGATTCGAAAAACGACCTTCATCGTGGTTTCATTGACACCTCGCTTAACTGCGCGCGAAACGATGATGAAGTCGTAGTCGAGTGGCAAATATACAGTGCCCTCGGGTCCCACAGGCGGAGAAGGGAAAGTTATCGGTTTTGCTGTTGGCTTCAGCATCTTTCTCACTTCATTGAGGGTTTTAAGCGTTTTGCTAGAGTGCTCATTGTAGGGATCGTAGTTTGG
>JAYVXG010000334.1:0-1711 GCA_043785475.1 Armatimonadota bacterium | reverse complement strand
TGACAACCGATTGGAGCACTCGAACACAAGCGTAAATTATGCTTTCTGGAAGACCCCAGCAGGAGCAGACGAAACAAGTCTCAGTGCGAACACCTTTGCCGATCGAATGGTGATGTCAGCAGTTCGAAGTGCAACAGCCGGCGGACAAACGTCTCGACCGACCATGGCAACGTATCGACTTGGAATTCGCCTCGGACGCGTGATCCTGACGAACCCAGATGGAACACTGGCCGAGACGGTTACCGTCAGCGGAAACACTGGATCGTACCAAATTGATCCAGCCGCGGGAAGAATTTACTTCACGAGATTTGATGAGGATCGTTCGATCCGAATTCAGCTTGGTGGAGCAGGATCGGTTCCTCCGGTCGATATAACGCGCCCTGTGTCGTTTATAGGGGAAACTAACGAGGGTTTCATTACGATGGAGAATCCGGTTAACGAAAGCAATCTCTACATGTTCCTCGACCCAGTTGGGACAATTACCAACCGACGGGGCATGATTTGGATGCTTTGGTCTAGTACCAGAAATGGCGCGCCAAGCATATTCATGGAAACTGTGGCTCGAAAGATCATCCCGGTTTTGCCACCAAATTGAAATTGAACCAAAAAAAACGAGAAAGCCCTAGCAAATTGCTAGGGCTTTTTTGCGTGGTTAGTGTAAAATCCTGGCGTCAGTAAAGTTGCTACGAATAGTTCTAATTTTGACGTTGACAGAAGTCGGCGCGGAATGATACTATGAGTCGCCTCTGCATCGGCAGGTTTTGCGTCTATGGCTAGTAAGCTCAGTAGTGTTCTCGGAATCGACATCGGGAGTCACAGCATAAAGGTGTGTGAAGTGAAAGCTTCGGGCGGAAATGCCACGGTGTCAGCCGTTGGTGTGATCGCGACACCCGAAGGTGCTGTTGACTATAGCGGTGTCTACAATAGTGAAGCGGTTGGAGCTGCCCTCAAGCAGATCATGGCTCAAGTGGGTGTTTCTTCATCTGCTGCGGTCGTAACCATTGCCGGACAACACTCCGTCCTAGTGCGGGTGGTTGAAGTACCTCGGATGGATCCCGACAAGGAATTGAAGTCACACATGGAATGGGAAATTAACAAGAACATTCCTTTTGCGGAAACCAATATCATGTCGGACTATAAAGTCCTCCCGAATAGCGATCCAAATTCGGCCAATATGGACGTGGTTATGGCGATGGCGCCCATGTCCGCCATCGAAACCCTCATGGACTGCATCAAGCGCTCCGGTAAGAAAGCCGTAGCGATTGACGTAGCCCCTCTGAGCATTGCTCGCTCGATCGCTATCAGTAATCCTGAATACGCAAAAGAGAACGGAGTTTTGGTTGTAGACATTGGTCATTCAACAACCTCAATAAATGTGTACGAGCGCAACAATCTTGTTCTTCCGCGACCCGTGCCTGGTGGAGGCGAAATGGTCACACGGGCAATTGCTGATGCAATGCAGACTGGAGTGACCGAAGCTGAAGCGTACAAGTGCACAACTTTCGTGGTTCCCGATACCGCAACCGGCGGAGGTGGCTCGTTCGATCCATTTAGCGTCACTGGAGCAACCCAAGCAATGGAAGCTCCATATCAAGCAGGAGGGCCAGACATCCACGCAACAACTGCGTTGCCTCCACAGTCAGAACTTGATCCCGTAACGGGCTTACCAGTTGTAGAGGTATTGGACACCGTACAGACTTATACTAACGAT
>JAYVXG010000333.1:0-1711 GCA_043785475.1 Armatimonadota bacterium | reverse complement strand
CGCGACTCTGCGAGCGCCGGTCATACACCGAGCTTTTGATCCCCGTCTTGCCAATGAAGAGGTTGCTTTTAATTTGGGCCGCGTGAAGCGAGACCCGGGTGGAGCCATTGGTTGGCGGCAGCTTGCTTCGGCCTACCTCCTAGCTGGTCGCCAGACGGATTCGCAAGATCTCGCGAAAAAGTCCGAAGAGGCGGCGAAGAAGTCGTTGTCGATTCGTACCATGCGAAACGCAGGTGCTCCTGTCATTCTCAGCGAAGCTCTACTTGAGCAACATAGATTTCACGACGCTCTCGCCGCGTGTCAGAAATCCCTGGAAATTGAGCCTGGAAATGATTTTGCCGAACGAACCATCACCGACATTTACTTCGAGATTGGTCGCTACGACGAAGCCCGCAAAATGATCGGAAAGCATCCCGAATGGAGCGAAGATCCTGGAGGACTGGCGATTCTTGCCCGCCAACAAGAACTTACTGGCCGAAGCGATATCGCAATGGTCTCTTTGAAGAAAGCGATTGTTCTCGCTGATGGCCAATCCGATCTTCCCGCGACTACCCTTAGCTGGTTCTATATCAAATATGGCGATCTGCTTGCTCGAAATGGTCAGCTAGCACAGGCCGAATCACAACTATCGACCGCACTCAAATTGAATTCCGGAAGCTGGAAGGCGTTGGCGAGTATGGCAAGACTGAAGGCGATGCAGGGTGATCCGAAAGGAGTCATTGTGTATGGTGAGAAGCTCAATGCAATTGCGCCAATGACCGATGTCGTTGGGCTTATGGAAGATGCCTCGATCGCTTTAGGCGACAAAGGTGCATCGGCCAAGTATGCAGCCCAAATTCTGAAGATGAATCAGTCTGCCATCGATGCAGGCACCAAGCCTTCCTCCGAACTTGACCAAAGCCGCACTCATACTCATGACCGAATGTTTAGCATGTACCTTGCCGATCACAACAAAATGCTCGCCCTAGCGCAACACGCCGCAACTCACGAGATAGCCACTCGAAAGGATATTTACGCCTTTGACACTTACGCATGGGCAACCTACTGCTTGGCAAAATCTTCCCAATTGCCAAAAAGTGATACCGGTCCGGATTACCGACTTGTCGAATCAAAGCAGTACATGGACAAAGCGTTGGCACTTGGGACGCAAGACGCAAATTTGCTTTACCACGCTGGAACAATCGAATTGGCATTGCACCACACCGATGCAGGAATTAAATACCTGGCCGCCTCAGCGAAAATCAATCCATTCTATACAAGGCACTAAACTCCCGCCGGAGCGAGGCTCTCCTCTTCTGGAGCGAGAGCCTTGCTCGGGTAGCCAAATTGCTGAACCAAACCGACTCCGACCAGAATTAATGCGCCGCCCAAAACGGACACTATGGTCGGTAGCTCGTGAAGGAAAATCCAGGCAACAACAATAGTTAGGGCCGGGATCGCGTACAAAAAAGTCCCTGCCATCGCCACCGGAAGCAAACGCACCGTCTGTGCCCACATCCAGTATCCGAACGCTGTCGTCACAACTCCCATATAGATCGTACACAAAAGAGGTGCCAGAGTCCCATGCAAAACCTTATCCCAAGAAGTCGCCGCCCACGGAGTCATAAACAGGGTCGCAAAAAGCACTGAGTACGTGATGACTTGCAGGCCAGAATAACGTTTGAGCAAAGTGCGTTGCCCCATCGAATACGAGGCTTGACAAAGGGCGGCC
>JAYVXG010000332.1:0-1714 GCA_043785475.1 Armatimonadota bacterium | reverse complement strand
TAAGAATTGCCGCTTCGGAAGTTCGGGACGTTGCTGGATATCGACGATCGCATGTGTGGCCTCGGCTACCATGTCCTGAAGCTTCGATATCTCAAATTTGGAGCCATCGACCGTGCTAGTGGCACCAACCTTTATGGGCAGTGAGCCAACATCTTCCTGATATAGTTCGACTTGAAAAGGAATGCTTAATTGAAGTGCCTTAGTATGTTCAAAGTCGCACCAAATGACATGCTTCTCGTTTTTCCAGAATGAGGAGACAGTCGCGTAAGCAAAAAGGAGACTCTCGAAGTATCGTTCGGCGGATGAATGGAGAAAATCGGGGTGGGAATGCAGGAGATTTTGGTAGGCACTGACCTTTGATTGGCTCCAAACAACCAGTGTTGATCCGTACGGTGAATAATCGAATGCTGGCAAGAACTTATCCAATGGCATGTCAATGTTCTTGATCAGGGTTCCGTCCGGCAGCCAAGCGGTAGTCGTTTTGTCCTCGTTAAATCGAACCACGAACTCGACTCTCGCGCTCTCAACAAAAGGCAGCACGTCGTCGATCTCTTTCTTGGAGTAGGGTCCGTCGTTGATGAGATAAGTCTTTCTCTCGCTCTTTTTGCCCGTTGCGGGTAGGTCGCTATTCCCTCGGCTGTTCGAAAAGTCGAGGGCGGATTCTTGAGGTGTAATGACGACGACTCTTGAGTTCGCTAAGACTGCGGAAGTCAAAAAGGCGGATGCGAGGAACATTTCTTTGATATGGACGAATGGGGAATGAAATGAATTTTGGGAGAAACGATGCTCGAATCTCAGTTCTCTGTGGCTAGTACGTTTCCATGCGCGGGTCTACGGTGGTTGCATATCCGTTCATCCCGGTTGCAAGATTTCTTACTCGTGTATAGCCTTGGCCAAGCAAAAATTCCGTTATCTTCCCACTTCTCGACCCACTGCGGCAAACAATAACTACATCTTGATCCCTCGGAATTTCTTCATACCGAGTTTCGATCTCTCCTAATGGAATATGCACGATTCCAGGAAGCGCGCTGATTTCGAGCTCGTCAGCCTCGCGCACGTCCACGAGAACAATTTTTGAGCCTCCTTCGAGTTCTGTTTTCAATTCGAGAGGGGTTAGGGCCGGAACTTCGGACATATGCTGATTATACGGCTACGAGACGGTGATGAGTGCGACGTCCGACCGGCGTTGCCGTATTTTTTGCCTCACTTTGGTCCACTCGGCACCGTTTAAGTTCGGATCAATTTCTATGATCCGCATCGCGGCTTGGCGTGCAGTTTCGAGCAGCTTAGAGTCTTGCAAAAGGTCGGCGACTTTGAAGTCCAGAGCGCCGCTTTGATCCGTGCCCGCGATGTTCCCAGGTCCCCTGATTTCAAGGTCTTCTTCGGCGATTTTGAATCCGTCGGTGGTGCTGACCATGATGTCCATTCGGCGCATCACGTCCTCGGATTTGCCATCGGAAACTAAGATGCAAAAGGATTGGTATTCGCCACGGCCAACCCGTCCCCGAAGTTGGTGAAGCTGGGCGAGACCAAATCGATTGGCATCTTCGATGACCATAACCGAGGCATTCGGAACGTCCACTCCAACTTCGATCACGGTGGTCGCAACCAAAATATCGATTTCGCCTTTGCGAAAGGAGGCCATGACTTCGTCTTTGAGTGAGGATTTCATTTGGCCATGAAGGAGACCGACGCGGAAATCGGCAAACGTTCC
>JAYVXG010000331.1:0-5869 GCA_043785475.1 Armatimonadota bacterium | reverse complement strand
GAGCCAGGGTTCCTTTCGACACTTCGCCGACTTTGCACCGACAACGGCGCTCTTTTGATTCTCGATGAGGTGATGACCGGGTTCCGGGTTGGATTTGGAGGTGCAACTGAGCTGTTCCACGCGGAGCCAGATTTGCTCATGATGGGCAAGGTGATCGGCGGCGGCCTTCCCGTGGGAGCGTATGGGGGAAAAAAGGAACTCATGGAGCTAGTGGCCCCGTTGGGTCCGATGTACCAAGCGGGCACCCTTTCTGGAAATCCACTTGCCATGGCAGCTGGAAGTGCGGCACTTGAACAATTGACCCCAGAAGCCTATGCGCAACTAGAACAGATAGGAGCTCGACTTGAAGTTGGTTTAAAAACTGTGCTCATGGATAAGGGTTGTCGTGCCTCCGTTCAACGAGTGGGGTCTATGATCTCCGTGTTCTTCACCGAGTCTCCCGTTCACAATTTTGCGGAAGCAAACAAAAGCGATAAGGCGTTATACGGAAGGCTCTTTCATGCGCTTCTCAGACGTGGGGTTTACCTTCCTCCAAGTGCATTGGAATCGTGGTTTCTCAACCTTTCTCACACTGAATCCGATATCGACAATACGGTGAAAGTTTTCAACGACGCTTTGACTGAGGTGTTCACGTGAAAGACAGCCTTTTCATGCGGGCCTGTCGGGGTGAACAGTCCGAGCGCTCGCCGATATGGCTCATGCGTCAGGCCGGCCGTTATCTGCCTGAATACCGTGAACTTCGAAAGGGCATTACGATGTTGCAAGCGGTCACCACCCCTGAAATCGCGGTGGAGGCTACGCTTCAGCCGATACGCCGGTTTGGATTCGATGCCGCGATCTTATTCTCGGACCTTACAGTTCCTTTTACGCCAATGGGCGCACCATTTGAAATCAAAGAGGGCGTGGGGCCGGTGGTTGAACATCCGATTCGGACTCAAGCGGACATCGACGAACTTCATTTGTTCGATCCCAACGAAGGATTGTCGTTCGTCATGGAGACGATTCGACTACTAAAGAAAGAGATTTTGGTCCCGCTCATTGGCTTTACGGGCGCCCCATTCACGTTGGCCTCCTATCTAATTGAAGGTGGTCCATCAAGGGACCTGAAGCGCACCAAAGCGATGATGATCGCCGAACCTGAGCAGTGGAATCAGTTGATGGAGCTTCTTTCGACTGTCGTGATCCAGTATTTGTCCGCGCAAATTCGAGCGGGAGCAGACGCGGTTCAGATTTTCGATTCGTGGGTGGGTAATTTATCGCCCGAGGCATACCGGCTATATCTCTTTCCTCATATGCGCCGTATCTTTACCGAACTCAGGACGTTAGGTGCTCCGGTCATTCACTTTGGAACCGGCAATCCCTTACTTCTGCCGATCCAGCATGAGGCTGGTGGTGATGTCATCGGGGTCGACTTTCGGATTAGCTTAACGCAGGCGGCAACTTTGATCCCAGGAGTCCCGTTGCAAGGCAATCTCGATCCCGCCGTTTTGTTTTCAACTCCCGAAGTGGTTGAGCAAGAGACTAGGCGCATCCTGGCCGAGGGGAGAAATCTGCCGGGCCATATCTTCAACCTTGGGCACGGAATTCTGCCCGAAACTCCGATCGAAAACGTTGTGCGCCTGGTGGAGACGGCCAAGGAAGGGGTGCTTGTCTAGACAAGTCGCGATAATCGGGGGTGGGGTTACAGGTCTCGCAGCCGCATATGAGCTAGAACGTAGTTCGGATGCAGAAATCGACCTGTACGAAGGCCAGGCTCATCTTGGAGGAAAAATTCAGACGAAGAAGATCGGTGAGTTTCTCGTTGAAGAAGGCCCCGATTGCTTCTTCAGCCGTAAACCAGGCGTGAACGAACTGGTCTGCGAGTTGGGAATTGAAAATGAAGTCATCCGGCCCCTCCAGAATGAATTTTTCATGCTCGTAGATGGCAACTTGCACCGTGTGCCCGGTGGTTTGGTGACATTGACGTATTCGCAGCCGGATGCCATCAATCGGGCAACATTTCTCAGCGACGAAGCAAAAGCAGCGGTGGCAATGGAAGCTAGCCACCCTGCCGGCACATTAGATGACGAATCGATCCGCTCCTTCTTCACTCGCCGGTTCGGATCGGAGTTCGCTCGGTTGGTGGCTGAGCCGCTGCTTGCGGGAACCCACGGCGGGGACCCCGACCTACTCAGCATGCGTGCGCTGTATCCCGGATATTTCGAACTTGAACGCAAACACGGATCTCTAACTGCGGGAATGCAGGTACCAAAATCGACAACCAAACCTGCCGAACCATCGTTTTTGTCGTTTCGACACGGCATGCAAACTCTGATTGATCAATTGACCCAGGTACTGAGGCGCACGAGGATTCATCTGAATTCGACGATAAATATTGACCAACTCGAGGATCGACACATAATTCTCGCAGTTCCTGCTAATCATGCCTCCGCCTTTTTAGCTAAAAAATCACCCGAGGCAAGCAAGGCATTGCGAGAAATAAAGCATCGATCGAGTGCAATCTTGACCTTGGCTTATGATCGATCGCAAATATTCCATCCTCTCGACGGCACAGGATTTTTAGTGCCTCCCGGCGAGCCATCCCAAATATCAGGTGCAACTTGGAGCAGTCAGAAATGGGCGGGGCGTGCACCAGTCGACGCAGTTCTGATGCGAATCTTTATGAAGCAGGGCCTCGATCAATCTGACGAGGAATTAATCCGAATGGGGCTAGAACATATTGGACCACTTCTTGGTATCAAAGGGAGCCCCAAATTGCAAGAAATAACCCGATGGAACGAGGCGCTGCCACAATATGAAGTTGGTCATCTCGATCGAATGAAGAGCATTGAAAACGTCATGGCAACGTTACAAAATGTGGTTCTCGCCGGAACGAGTTTTTATGGCGTTGGCGTGCCGGACTGCGTCCAACAGGGAAGGCACGCCGCGACTACCGTAATACAAAGAATATGACAAAACAAAACAACAATCTCGGACTCTTAGTTATGCACTACGGTACTCCGGCTTCTATCGACGACGTCTTGCCGTACTACACCCACATCCGGAGGGGTCGTCCGCCCACGCCCGAGCAACTGGAGGATCTCGTCAATCGGTATCAATCGATTGGTGGCCCCTCACCGTTGACTGAGATTTCTAAGCAACAAGCTGAGCTGATCCAAAGTGGCCTCAAGCGTAAAGGAGTCGAGGCCAAACTTTACATTGGCACCAAGCACACCACTCCTTTCGTGGCCGATGCTGTGGAAAACATGGCGAAAGATGGAGTCGATCATGCCGTTGGCGTGATCCTCGCTCCTCATTTCTCCAGCTTTAGCGTCGCAGCATATCGGAAATATGCCATTGATGCGCGGGATCAATTTCGGCCCGAAATGGGACTGGAAGTGATTGAACGGTGGGGCACCATGCCCGCGCTGATTCAAGGTTTAGCCGATCGAGTGACCAAGGCGATGGGGAACTGGAACACGGAGGAGACCCTTGTAATTTTCTCCGCTCACTCTCTCCCCGAAAAAATCATTGCCAACGGTGATCCATATAAAGACGAGCTAATGGAAACCAGCCGCCAAGTTGCGGAAGCAGCGAAGGTCGCGAATTGGACCTTCGCTTTTCAGAGCGCAAGCAACACAGGCGAACCTTGGCTTGGCCCAGACATTTTGGATGTGATCGCCCAGGAAGCAGTGGGATATAAGAACGTTGTTTCGTGCACGGTGGGATTCGTATCCGATCATCTGGAAGTTCTCTATGACCTTGGTATTGAGGCGCGGGATAAGTGCGCTGAATTGGGACTGAACTTTAGCCGGGCGGAAACCATCAATGCCGATGAGCGGGTTATGGGCGCACTGTCAGATTTGGTGGCCAAGCTTTACCCGTCTTAAGTCGGCAATTGCGATTGGGGCTGCAATCATCGCTCCGATTTTTACTTCTCGTTTCGAATCGGTCTGGGTCGCCGCCCCCGTAAGCTGGGGGTTTCTTTGTTTGCTATGCTTTAGCGCTTTTGACTCAGACAGGTCTCTTACCAACTTTTATGGCCATATCAGGCCGTGGGGGCAGGCCCAACGACTCGGTTCAATTCGCCGGCACATTCGTTATCTCAACGGCAATTGGCTCAGCATCGGTCCATTGCTCGGTGGGTTCGTCGTTTCTGAATATTCGTTCTCGGGTCTTTGTATATGTAGCTGCGCTCTTGCAGTTTTAGCCTTAGCCTCATTGAAGTCAGGAATTGGAGATCGGCACGAAGACTAAAATGGCACAAGGTGTGAAGGTTCGAAGCCTTTCCCGCGCACCACTCCTTTTTATTAGGTTCAATTGAACCTAGCTTTTAAGGAAAGGACTCGGAGGAAAGAACTCAAGATCTTTCTGTGCGGGATAATCTGAATCCACTTGTGTTCTCTGCCAATCAAATTCCAAATTTGCTTCGGTTAAGAGCCGGGAGCGACCAATTATTTCGGCATATGTGCCCAAGATTTGAACTAAGCGAGCATCGATAAGTGAACTTAAAGCCCGACTGATTGCTTCGCAATTTGCGCCGATCAATTCACCAAGTTCTTAGTGAATCAGTTTCATATTGAATCGAACTCCACGCTCAATCGCGACGCCAATCGTCCTGCAGAAGTCGAGCAATTCGAATCTTAACTATACAAAAGCAATGGCCCTCAAGCGTGGCTCAGAGACGACCCGTCCGCCATTCCTCTGCATTCTCTTTTCGATCCAAAAACGCATAAATAATGATTGGCAGTAGGCTCCCAACCGCGATTAGTCCAATTTCGTTGATTAAGATGCTCCTCGGCGGAAGTTCGTCATCGAAGAACATACAAAGTCCGCACGGCAGCCAGTAGAGAGCAGATGCCAGCGTAGCAGCCAATATCCGCAATTTTGGCGCGAAAAAAGCCCAACTAAACGAAAATAGAAACGGAACCAAAAACGCCCTCAAGTACCGCTCCAAAATCGGATGATCCAGCCGCGGCTTATCCGGAATGATCTGTTTCGGATGCCACGTGCCCAGCAGAACGTGACAAGCAGTCATTACCACGTAATAAACCAGCACCGCATAAAACGGAAGCCCAAGCCTCCAAATGCAACCCTGCATTCGCTTCCTATTCACTGAAAGTCACCCTTCGCATCCTCAAAGTGATAGTCAAAGATCCACGGAGGAGAATGACTTAAAAGTGATTCCCAATGGTGCTTTCCACGTCGAACTACGTCAAAGTCAACAACCACCGGAGCACCGAGAATCTCCGAATTTACGGCCGTAACGGTGAAAGACTCGATCTTGCCCGCCTGTTTCTCACGTGCCAAAAAACTGTCGGCAAATCCTTTATTAATCGGCTCAAAATGACCCGTCCGAGCCTGTTCCATTAACTTCACCGCTTCCACCCGAGTCGTCGATTCACAATGTCGAACCCACGCCCCACCCAGCCCACACAGAGCCAGAACGCCGAGTAGACTTCCAGCTGCCCATTTCAATCCTAGAGGCACCCGTTTCATCGCTCTTCCGGCTTTGCACTGCTCAAGCTACATTTCTCGCCAATACACCAAACAAGCACTTTCCACGGCTTTGAGTCGTAAACCACTCGGTACTCAAATTTAGTATATGTACAAAAAGCATCAGTGTAAGTTGTGAGCTCGGCAACATTTTCAAATTTCTCGTTACCCGGGATTAACGCGCCCTTCGGCAGAACATTTGACGGTATAGATACGAAAGCCGAGGCTAAAGGTCGGCGTTCGATCGGAGCGTGCTTATGACATTTATCGATCAGCAGGAGGAATACAACGACAAGACCAAATGCAATTCCTCCAATCAAGATCCGCTTATACACAAAGATTCGCTCCACCAAAGCATAATCGAAAAAATAGTGAATCGTCCTCCGCTGACTAA
>JAYVXG010000330.1:0-5906 GCA_043785475.1 Armatimonadota bacterium | reverse complement strand
TTTGGGTGCGGCGGAGCGGGCGGCAGTCTATCCAGCGTATTCAACCTCTTCATCACCGACGACGCATCCACCCAATATTCGGGCGTATGGGTCAAGCTGTACAAAGCTGAGTTAAAGGGCGATGGCGACAAGTCCGTCGTTCTCTTTAACAGCCCAGAGGGCGTTACGGTTAACCTTCGACAGCTGAACGACGGCGCAGCCAAGTTCCTGTTGCTCGCACCCGGTATGGTGCCCGACGGTACGTACACCAAAGTTCAATTTGAGGTTAACAAGACGGTTAATCTCGTCGCAGTAGGCAGTGGAGCGGCATCGACCGCGCTGTTCCCCAACGCGCTGGACAACCCGGCCGGGAACTCAGTTCTCACCGCCAATCTGTCGCCAAACATTGTGATGCCCGGAGCTTCGAAAGTTGTTATCGACTTTGACCTCAAGCATTGGGATGTTGTCAACGGGGTTATCACTCCGATTCTGAAGCACCACGACGGGGCGGGCCTCGAAGATGGTTCTCGACATGAGCGATTCGAATATCATGGATTTATCGGATCTCTGAGCGGAGCTACGCCGAACTATACTTTTGACTTCACATTGAAGACTGGCGGCACGATCCACGTAACCACCGACGACACGACCGACATTGATGGTCAAGGCGACAACGCTGGTCTGGTTGGCGGCCGGGCGGCAGAAATTTACGGAATTTTTGACCCGGTAACCAATTCGGTGAAGGCTAACATCATTCACTATATTTCGGACCATGAAGCGACAGACCTCGCCAAAGCGGCAGGCAAAGGATCGAATGCTAATGCCCAAGCGGGAACCTTCGACCTCGCGCCGAAGTTCACCAAGGGTTTTGCACCAAAGGGTGACAAGGTTTCGATCACAACCAATACCAACACTCATTTCAAAGGCAAGCACGGTACGGCGCTGAGTCAATCGGACTTCTTTGCCGCCTTGGCTGCAGCCGGCGCCAATGCCACCATCGACCTCGACGGTATTTACAGCGACGGATCGAATTCGATTGCTGCCCAAGACATCCACATTGAGAACGAAGCCGAGTTTGGCGACGCTCTTGCCGGTGGAAAAACCTCGAACCCGAATCTTGATGCGATGACCTTTGATATCCTTGTTGGTCGTTCAAGCGGATTCGTAGATAATGGAGCAACGCTCAAGGTTCAGCTATCTCCAGACGCCGAAATCAAGGGTCCTCACGGCACGGTAACAACCAAAGAGCAGTTCTTCTCGCTTCTGGCCGAGAAGGCTCGATACGTTGGGATGAAAGGCCTATACAACGCTGATACCCAGGTGTTCCTGGCCTCCCGAGTGGAGTATGTTGTTGACCAAACCGTCAACATATCAGCGAAGGGCGTGACCTCGAACCCAGACGGTCAGGCGGGAACTTTCGATTTCTTGATATCTCAGATATCTGGAATTGATCTTTCCCACACGACTCCGATTCACCTTTCGGTAACGGCGAACACCTTGTTCAAAGGTCCTGACGGTGCCGATATCACTCTTGACCAATTCTTCCTGCTGCTCGCGGCGGGACCGAAACACCTGAACCTCGTGGGGAAAGCCACCTTGCCAAGTGGAGAGATATCGCTCACGAGTATTGAAGTGCAGGCCGACGAGACGATCTTGCCGGATGCCCGAGGAGCAACCAGCAGTCCGAACGCTGACGCTGGGACTTTCGTCCTAACGATAGCCGAGCATCACGGGTTTAATCCTCCTGACGGTGGCTTGAACGTTGTTCTCGCAGAAGCGGCAGTTTTGAAAGGTCCGCAAGGAATCTCTCTCAGCCGAACTCAGCTCTACTCGTACCTCAACGAGCACTCGAGAACCGCGAAGGTAACTGGAACCTACAGTAACGGGTTGTTCACAGCCTCAAAAGTTGAATTGATCTTCAATTAATTGACTCCGGTCGAAATGGAAGGGGCGGGCAAAAATTGCCCGCCCCTTTGTATTTAAATTGTCTACGGAATGAATGACCACGCGTCGATACGGTGTACAAGAAAGTTACGACGCACGATTTTGAATTTTTAGTCGTAAGATTGACTTGATAGGAGATGATTCTATGAAATTTCAACTTGACCGAATTAAGTTGGTAGCAGCGGGAGTGCTGTTTACCATCTTCGCCATGGTGGGATGCGGAGGTTCTGGCGGAGGATCAAGCGCCTTTAACCTCTTCGCCACTGATGACCTCAATCCCAGCTACTCGGGTGTTTGGGTAAAGATTTTCAAAGCCGATCTGAAGACGGCAAGCGGCACATCCGTTAATCTTTTCACGAGCACCGGTGGACTAACTGTGAACCTGCGGGCCTTGAACGATGGCGCCGCCAAGTTCTTGTTGTTGGCTCCCGGGCAAGTTCCAGACGGCACATACTCAAAAATTGTTTTCCAATTGGACAAGAACGTGACGTTGATCGCGAAACCTTCGGGAACAGTTTCAACTGCCACTTTCCCAGCCGCGCTGGACGATCCGACGGTTTCGGGAGATTCCGATCTTTCGCTTGACTTCGCTCCCCCGCTGGTCGTACCTGGCACGAGCAAAGTTGTCATCGACTTTGACCTGAAGAATTGGGTCGTTGCCGGTGGTGTCATCACTCCGGTTTTGCACAAGCATGACGAAAGCGGACTTAACGATCCTGACCGACACGAGAAGTTTGAGTTCCGTGGAGTTCTTAGCAACTTGACGGGCACGGCTCCTACGCAGAGTTTCTCGTTAGCACTGAAGAGTCACGGAACCGTCACAGTAACAACTAACGACGCAACCCAACTTATTTTCGACGGAGGCCTTACTGCCCTTGCCAACGGTCAAAGAGTCGAAGTGTTTGGTGCATTTAATCCGACAACAAATTCGATTACAGCCAAGATCATCCGATCCGAGTCTGAATTCGAAGATGAACAGTCGACCGAAGGCGTGATTTCTAACCCGAACGCTTCTTCAGAAACGTTCACACTTACACCTTCGTCAACCCATGGCTTTGTGCCACAAGGAGAGACGATCACGGTTCAAACCAGCAGCACAACTCATTATCGAGGCGCGCACGGTGCAGTTTTAACGGAAACTCAGTTCTATGCTGCGTTGGTTGCCGCTGGTGCCAATGCGACTGCTGAGGTCGAGGGAACGTACAATTCTGGCAGTAACACGATGACAGCGATGAGCGTTCATTTCGAAAGCGAATCCGACATGGGAGATGCAGAGGCGAAAGGCGTGACTACAGCAGTTGCCGATGCGGTTGCGGGAACGTTCGACCTAACGACGTCGGAAGTTGATGGATTCACAAATCCAGGAAATCCTCTCCACGTCACCGTTAGCGCGACCGCTGAGTATCGAGACAATCATGGCGCATCGATGACCAAGTCTGCGTTCTTTACGGCGATCCTTGCGGGCGTCCATACGATTGAGATTAAGGGCTCTTATGCAGGCGCACTGTTCACAGCATCTCGATTGCGAATGGATAACTAACTGGCGTTTTTAGCCAACAACCAAGGCAGGTGGACTTCCACCTGCCTTTTTTCATTCATAATCTACACATAATGGCGTTCAAAATTGCGGTACTTCCTGGCGATGGAATCGGTCCCGAGGTCATCACCGAAGCGGTGAAGGTCGTGCGCGCCGCTTCTTCCCAGTACGAATTTGAAGAAGCGCTCATCGGGGGAATTGCCTACGACCAAACCGGTCACCCCCTCCCACCCGCAACCCTCGACCTGTGCCGAAATGCCGACGCCATCCTCATGGGCGCCGTTGGTGGTCCTCAGTGGGAGAACATTCAGCCATCAAACCTTCGACCCGAAGTTGGAGCGCTTCTCGCGATTCGATCAGAACTCAACTTGTATGCGAATGTACGTCCGGCAAAGACGCTCAAGGCATTGTTGAACGCATCTCCGTTAAAAGGTGATCACGGGTTGATTGACGTCGTAGTCGTTCGAGAGCTAACGGGTGGAATCTATTTTGGCGTGCCTCGCGAGCGACGCGACAATGGAAACACCGCAGTCGATACGTGCATTTATTCGCGACATGAAATTGTCCGAATTGCCGAACAGGCGTTCGCTATTGCTCGAACTCGACGCCACGAAATTGTGAGTGTCGACAAGGCAAATGTTTTGGAAACATCTCGCTTATGGCGTGAAGTCGTAACCGAAATGGCGGCAGCAAACCTTGATGTCAAGGTCACTCATATGCTGGTCGACAATTGCGCAATGCAATTAGTCCGATATCCGGGTCAATTTGACGTTATTCTCACCGAGAATATGTTCGGTGACATTTTGAGTGACGAGGCATCAATGATCACGGGATCGCTCGGGCTCTTGCCTAGTGCTTCGCTTGGGCCATCCAAAAATGGACGGGCATTTGGCTTGTACGAGCCAGTGCATGGCAGTGCGCCGGATATTGCAGGTCAGGGTCGAGCAAATCCCATTGCGGCAATCTTGAGCGCAGCTATGATGCTTCAATACACCTTTGGGGACATCGACACGGCTAAACGAATAGAAGACGCTTGCGAAAAGGTGCTGGAAGCGGGACTGCGAACGGCGGATATTTTTGAAAAGGATTGCCAGTTGGTCTCGACTTCAAAACTCGGCTCGGCAATCGCGGAAGCAGTTTCATAGCAAGGGCGTAAACTCTTCGTTTCGATTTGAATTATCGGTAAAAATCGAGACTTGAGATGTCGAGACAAGATAAGGTAAACAGACTCAAAATGAGCTGGAAAAACAATTTCTTTCGTTTCTCAGCCGAGTTGCGCCGGACAAAGAGAGGGCGAGTTCGGTTGGCCGTGGTTTGGCATGAATAGTGACATCTCTGCCGAAAGGGACGTAGAGAGACGGCTTCGTGCCGCCCAAGAAAGTTTTCGACAACTTGTGGAGCGCTCGCCGTTCGGAATCTTTACGGTGGATGCAGAATTCCGAATCCTTCAGGTGAGCGCTGGAGCGCAGAAGACCTTTGAGAATGTCCGTCCACTGGTGGGCCGGGACTTAGCCGAAGTCCTCCGCATCGTCTGGCCGGAGCCCTTTGCCAGCGAGACCATTGCGATCTTTCGACACGTATTGGAAACAGGCGAGGCGTATCACGCACCTAGCACCGTGGAAAATCGGCTCGACATTGCTGCAGCTGAAGCTTACGATTGGAAGGCTGAGTACATGATTTTGCCCGACGGACTCCCCGGCGTGGTGTGTCATTTCTACGATCTTTCCGAGCGCCTGCGGTTCGAGGAGAGCTTGCGGGCCAGCGAGGAACGGCTATTGCGGGTGTATCGACAGTCGCCAGCAGGGATCGTAGAAACGGATGCCTCCGGCCGGATGATGATGGTCAATGCAAGGTGGTGCGAGATGCTCGGGTATACCGAGGCCGAACTGCTCCAGATGTCAGTTATGGACGTTACTCATGAGCGGAGCCGCGAAGTAACCCTGCAAGCCATCGGTAAGCTTGCAGCCGGGGGCACGGATTTCCTGATCCAGAAGAGTTATCGTAGTAAAAACGGCACGACCGTCGAAGCACACAGCAGTGCGAGTGCTCTGCGATCGCCGGACGGAACGTTCCTCGGGCTGGTTGCAGTGGTGCTGGATGTCACGGAACGAAACCGGGCCGAAGAGAAGTTGCGCGCAAGCGAGGCGGAGTTCCGAGCTGTCTTCGAGCTGTCACCCGTTGGCAAGGCCCAACTCGATACGACTACCGGGCGTTTTATTCGTGTGAATGAAAAATTTTGCGAGCTAACGGGCTACCTCGCCGAGGAACTGTTGGGGATGTCGCCGACGGACCTCGATTTCCCAGAGGACCGCGATCCCGATTCCAAAATTATTGGACAAATGCTCCGGGGGGAGATCACCTCTTACGTAGTGGAGAAGCGGTACGTACGCAAGGACGGGCAAATCATTTGGGTCCAAGTGAGTGCCACTCTGTTACATAAAGCAGG
>JAYVXG010000329.1:0-5908 GCA_043785475.1 Armatimonadota bacterium | reverse complement strand
GAAAAGTCATGTTCCTTCCTTATCGTAATCAGAATCCTCCGGAGTCCTTTCCGTACGCAACTATCGGTTTGATTGTTGCGAATGTAGTTATCTATATCTTTACCTCGCAAATGGGTTTGGTCATTCGCGAAGACGTTGCGCATAACTTTGGTATAAGCATCGGGAATTTCCACTGGTACCAGCTCATCACCAATATGTTTTTGCATGGTGGGCCTATTCACCTTATTGGCAACATGTGGTTCCTTTATTTGTTCGGGTTTGCGGTCGAGGGCCGGATGCGGACACCAAAATTTCTGATCCTATATTTCCTCGCAGGGATGCTTGGAAGCGGGGCTCATCTGCTTATTTCGGGGCAAATCAGCCCGAATATCCCAGCCATTGGGGCGTCGGGCGCAATCATGGGGATTATGGGGAGCGCGATGTACATGTTTCCCTTTTCGCCCGTCGATGTAGCGTGGACGTTTTGGTGGCGCTTTGGAACTTCTGAGTGGAAACTGTGGTGGGTGGGCTGCTATTTTGTTGGCTTTGACATCCTTGAAGCGGTCATCACAACCGCCGCTAAAGTGAGTGGAGGCGTCGCTAATTTGGCTCACTTAGGTGGAGTGGCGTCCGGGTTCCTGATTCCAATTTGCATGGGGATTCGACGGGACACTGAGCTCATTTCCGATGCGAAATCGACATTGTTTATGACGAATGATGTCTCGCTTCTATCAGAACGGGAGTTACGCGATTTGCATCACATTAACCCAACAAGGAGCGACGTTGCGCTCCACTTCTTGAGCAAGACGGTGTTTGGTAACAGCCCTTATAAGCCTGAGGCGATTAAGGCTTTTCACGATCAGTTTTCCCAAATATTATTGAAGGAGCCAATTCAAGTGGTGTGCCAGGCGGTGACTGGGTTGTTGATGGCGGACCCAGCGTCATTGACGGTTGCGCAGATCGGGAGAGTTGCAGCCCGGGCCGAGAAAGAGGGAGCGTTTCCTCAGTCTTTGGCTTTGCACCGCCGAATTGTGGAGGATAGGCGCGCGACGAACACGGATATTGAAGGGTCGTCGTATCGGATTGCGATGCTATTTGAAAGTGCTTTTCAGGACTATGCGCAGGCAAGGCAGTGGTACGAATACCTCTTGCAGACATTCCCAATGAGCCCGATTATTGGACAAGTTAAGACCAGGATGCAGTTCCTTGCTACTAGACCTTAGGCGCCGAATAGGGCAGGCGCGGACTCGCTGCCTCGCTAATCCGAACTCTACAGGCGACCTTTACCAAGAACTCAATTGGCGAGGCTGACAATCCTCGTTAAGCCCCCTTGTAAACCAGGGTCTTCGTTAGCAAGGTTCGCATTCCGCTGTGAATGATGAAGTCCTGTTTGTAGACCCGGTACATAACGTCGAAGTTGTGTGGAGTGTTGGTTGGCGTTCCCTTGTCGTCGACGTAGACGTAGCCTTGGATCCCTTTGTCGGTCCATCCGGTGATTTCGAAAACTTGGCCGAGACTGTAAAACTTTCCCTTAGTGAACAGAAATGCTTCCTTGCTATCTTTCCAGACGGGCTGTTGAAAGGGGACAAAAAGGACCGAGTCGCCATGACCGAACTTGGTTTCGTAATATTTCTTTGCGAAGAACTTGCCGTGATATTTCGCGAAGCAAACGGTCCACGTTCCGGAATACGCTCCCGAAAAATCGGCCAGAGCCTCGCCATAAATTAGTCCGGTGCTGGTTCGCTTCGCCCATGCCCTCTCACTCATGTAGGCATGCTCAAGGATCACGGGAGTTTTCTTTCCGTTTAGGATTATTCGAAATGCTGGAGGATCATCGTGCTTTTGAACCGGCAATTGCTGCAAGCGAATAGATGGATCCTTTTGAACGATTAACGGAAGAAATGATCCAATCATTACGAAAATAGACACCCTGGAAGGGAGAAAAGTTGCCAGGCTTTCAGTAAACTCCGCTCCATGCAATATCGAGAGCTCGGCAAGACCGGCGTAAAAGTTTCAGAAGTGAGTTTGGGTTGTTGGACCATGGGCGGTCTGAACTGGGTCAATGGTAATCCGAACGGATGGGCGAACGTCGATGAAGCGGAAGTCGCGGCCGCGATTAAAAAGGGTGTTGACGCAGGCGTGAACCACTTCGACAATGCAGACGTTTATGGCAATGGCAAGGCGGAGCAAATGCTGGCACGGGTGTTGACCAATCTCGGCCTGAAGACGAATGATTTTGTCATTGCGACCAAGGTCGGTCACTTTCCGGGCACCGCGGCGCACGCTTATGAAGCGTTGCACATACGGCACCAGTGCGAGCAATCATTGAAGAACTTGGGCAGGGATTATATCGATGTTTACTATTTTCACCATGGAAGCTTTGGCGATTCGGATATGTATTTGGATGACGCGGTTGCGATGATGAACCAATTGGTTTCTGAAGGGAAGGTGAGAATTAAAGGGCAGTCGGCGTACAGCGCGGACGACTTCGAGCGGGTGACGCCAAAGGTTCAGCCGTCGGTTTTGCAAAGCTGGGCAAACGCGCTTGACGATCAATTCATCCGTCCTGGCTCGCGCGTTTCTCAGTTGATGTTGGCGAACGACATCACGTTTGTGGCATTTAGTCCGCTGGCGCAGGGACTGTTGCTCGATAAATTTGACCCGCAGAATCCGCCGCAATTTGACGAAGGCGATCACCGTCGGGGCAAGGATTCTTTTGGCACCGAGAGGCTGATGGCGTTGAAGCCAAAAATGGCGGCGTTGAAAGCTCGATTTGGCGATTCTATCGAGGATCTCAGTGCCATCGCTCAGCGGTACATTTTGAATATGCCAAACGTTGCCTGCACCATTCCTGGGTTCCGTAACGAGCGGCAGGTGGCGTGTAACCTTTCAGCCGTTGGTCGGGAGTTAAGCGAGGCGGATATGACGTTCATTCGTGGCACTTTGGCTTAAAAAGTAGGCTTCAGGCTTCAGCTTTCAGTTAAGAAATGGGTGGCCGAGTTACAATGAGGAAAGTGAACCTCTGCCGGCCCGCTAATCTGATTGTTCCAATGATATTGGCTTGCTGGTCGGTGCAGTCTTGTCAGCGCTCGGAAAAGCCAAGCGTGGTTTTGCCTGACAAGACTGGCGTTGGAACTGCCATACCCCCAGAACTGGACACGAAAGATCGCACTGCGCCAAAGCCGGACGCAACACTGGCCGCAAAGCTGAAAAGTTGGGAGATTGCTTGGGAAGAATCTGGCTCGATCTATATCTCGCACGGCGGTTTTAAAGACAAGCGAGTCGCGATTAAGGACGCCAAAGTGCCGACGTGGTCGAGTGATGGACGATATCTGGCATACATTCACAAAGACAAAGTCTTTGTAAAGGATTTTAAGTCAGGCAAGGTCAGTTATGTTTGCGAACGACCGATAGACCGTGGCGATTATTTCGACCCAGTGTTGTGTTTCGATCCGATTCGGCCCTATTTGTTAGTGCCAGTGAAGGACGAGATAGTCGTGTACGATTTTACTGATCCCAAGCATCATTTGCGAGCGGCATCGCGTCATGCACCCTGGGTTGAAGGAGCTCCTGCCATTTCTCCTTCAGGAAACCTTTATGCGTTTACGCGGAATGGAGATGTATGGATTGCGAAAAGGCCGAACGGCGGGGGTGAACCGGAGCTGGAATACGGACAAAGCTATTTTGACGAGGCCGAGCGCATTGCTCCTATCGCCGGTTACAACGACACCGAAGGCGGAAGTGCATCGACGCCTTACCTGCCCGACAGTCTCTTATGGATCGATGAGAAGACCATCCTTTTCCACTTCCAAAGGGTGCATGCTTCGGGATCTTCGACCATCGGTTACCTCGACTTAGACCTGGATTTTCATCGAGGAAAGGATGCTCAAGAACTGACCAAAGTTCGGCGGCTCGAAGAAAACATGGTGTTTAGTCCTGCCCTCTGCCCCGATCGAAAAACCCTGACCATGGTTATGCATGATGAGGACGATAGTTACAGCCTTTTTCAGATTGACAAGGATGCGAAAAGACTGGCGAAGATTGAAACTGAATTTATGACTAAGTATGCGTGGCGGCCAAAGACAGCTAGCCAAAAGACCAAGTAAGGTTTTGGCTCAGTGAATCCGCCGCAAATTCCGATTCCGAGAATGCCTAGATTTAGTGATTGAAAAATCCCGAACTGCATCTATACTGAGTTTTTGGGGAATCTATGAAACTCAATCGCTTTTTTTCGCGAAGCACAAAGGCGCTAGCCCTTTTTATGCTCTGTTCAGCCACTGCGGTCGCATCCGCTCAGGAACTTCTCGGCGCGCGTGAAGTCATCCGGCGTCAAAACGCCATGAAGGCGAAAGTTGGAAAGCCAAACGTCCAACTCGAAGCGTTCAAGGCCGACGTGGCAAAACTCATTCCGCAGCAAGCCGGAGAGCGATGGGCCAAACTCGCCATCGACTCGGTAAGCAAGCCGGCCGGAGGAAACATCAGTCTCAATGATGGTATGCCCGATATGGCGAGCGGCGGAATTATGGCCGTGATGGCGGTGCTTCCCGCACCGGCATCTTGGCCATTCATCTCCGCGACGTTCGAACAAAAGGCGCCGAAGGTCGAACTGAAAATGCTCGGCTCCGTCTTGGTTGGCAATCAAGCCAAGCAGTCTCAATATCTCAAATTGATGATGGCTTCCACGGCAACCAGCTCCGAATCTTGGAGAATGATTATGTCGCTCGCCGCGATGAGACAGGATTATGACCTCGTCGAAAAGTCGATCGATAAGTTACTCGCGATTAGCCTTGTTGAGTCGAAGCAAGAGGGTCAAGGCGACCGGTACGCCCTTGAAATTCCCGAATTTACCGTTGCACTTGGAAAAGAAAAATCGAGGGCATTGATCCTGAAAGTCCTCAAAACTGCAAAGGTAGGATTGTCGTTTTCGGGTAATTTCGGTCGTGCCATCGCGGTAGATTTGTGTCGCCAACAGGGCGCAACCTTCCCGATCCATCACTGCGAACTGGTAACCACGATTGAATCCGCCGACCTGTATCCCTTGTTCAACAAATGGTTCCCCAAAAGCACCGGTCAGTCCAAGGTCAACGCTCGCGCGGTCTATATTTTCTCCAACGTGATCAAAGGAAAAGGCGATCCTTTCTTGAAAGAAGCCAAGCTCCTCGAGTTCCTAGAAACCATGAGCTATAGTCGTTCGGGCACTTTTGCGACCAAACTCGAGAACCCAGAAATTGCAAAAGCTTCGTATGGATTCCTCGAAGCCGCGGTCAAAGCCAATCCGAAGTTGAAAATATGGGACCTTTACGGTGCCGCCGCCTTTGCGGCCGGAAAAGTTGACCAATCGATCCCAATTTTTCGTCTCGGCTTGGCCGTTCCTTCGGCTACTCCGGCCGCAGAATCATCTAGTCGGTATCGCGGCAACAGCGAAGACAATCAGAAATCGATTATTGCCGAGCTTCTGGTTCGCGCCATCGCGGTCAACGGAACTCCGGACCAGGTCGTAGACCAGGTGCTTAAGAACATCGCCGCTAAAAACGGTAATCCCGAAACTGCGGTGAAATTGGGCAAAGTTCTCAATCGTCCAGAACTCATCACCAAGGGGCTTGAATATGCGAAAAAACAAGAAGGGGGTGATTATTCTTACGTCGAGCTGTTGGTTGGTTTGGGTCGATACGCCGAAGCTGAAACTGCAATCGCAAACATGGGGGTTAACTATGCCAGAACTTCGCCGAACACGTTGTTCAAGATTTATTCGAAATTGGGTCGGTACCAAGACGTAATCGATCTGCTTGATTTCAGTCCAGACTGGGGCGTCATGGACCTTAAGGACCTTGGTGCGCGAAACTACGGTTCGGTCCATGTCACCGAAGAGACGAACATTCTGTTGGAGTCTGCCCGGGCATTTTTGAAAACCGGAAAGCATGATCTTGGA
>JAYVXG010000328.1:0-1730 GCA_043785475.1 Armatimonadota bacterium | reverse complement strand
GAGGTCGCGGAACTGCTTTCTTCCCGGCACGATGTCGAGATAGAGGGTCGCGATCTCAAAAGCTCGCATGGGAACTTTGATTTGAACGGCTTCGATTCCGAACGGCACAAGTTTTGCGGTCTCGGTCGTCAGGAGCGCGTTGTCGCCAGTTTCCACTGATAGCTCTTTGATGATTTCTCCCATTAGATTCGTCTTGAATGCCTTGGCGATCGGCCCAGGAAGCGTGACCTCGACATCGCCGTCGATGCCATCGTATTCGACGAGCCGAAGGATGTACGGATGCCCTATCCCTTTCCCGGCATACGAATCGAGACCTCTGGCGCAAAACGTTTCTTGCTCGCGATAGAACGCGGTGGCGAGGACGTTCGGCGCGTGGACGGTTACGGCGGAGAAGTTTGTGGGAATATTTTGCGTATCGGAAGTCGATTCTGAAATCAGGCTTTTCTTGTCGAGTGGCCAAGCATTTCGAACAAGTGCTTGTGCCGAATGCCCCAGCAGCAGTGCACCATGTTGGACACATTCTGCATTCGTCAAACCATTGTGAAAATGGAGACTTAGTGCCGATCTGGACGAATGATGGCGATTGTCACCATCCCACATGTCGATCGCAAGGAGGATGTTCTTGAGTCCATTTTCAGTTCGGAACCACTGTTGATTGCCCGAATGTGCAATGAGAATATTGCTTCCGTCGGGTTTCGAAATATTCAAGAAAGATCGTGAGGTGAATGCTCCATGAACATCTTCAAACCATTGCGGGCTCGTCATCCAATCGCCTTCCGGATATTTTCGTTTGCCCGTTACGCCAGTCTTAATTTCGGATACAGAATATGGGCCGTCAGCCTTGATCATCGCATGCTCTAAATCAAAATTCCAAACCATGCAGATTGCTCCATGGTAGCCAGGATCAACTGGATGTGCCGAGGAGCCATCGTTTGTTAGCACTTCGATGTCAAGCGACCTGGATTCTATATTCGCTATCAAAATCAGAGTGACAGGCAACTTATCAACCTTCAACCTGATTCGCTTTCCGCTGATTTCCGGAGACTGGGGAATTTTCACGCGTTTTATTCCCGAGCTTTCGACTAACTCACCGCCAATCCTGCATTCGAATCTCAACGGAAATGAAACTGGTGCGACATTCTTCGATTTGAATTCATCAACAGTTAGCGCTTCCAAATCCACGACGATGGAAAGGTCATCCGATGTGAACCGGGCAAAAGCTCCTTCCATTTCCCAAGTTAACTCCTCTTCCTTTGTGTTTCCTAGGGTGTAACCCATAGCAGGAGCATCGAGACCCTTAACGCTAGTTTTCCAACCCAATCGGTTAAAGAAGAGATACTTGCTCCGGTCTTTGATTCCCAGCCTCTTTGCGATCCTAGCGACGGGATTACTGCAAGTTAGCAACTGGTCAATATACGAAAACTGGGCTTCGGCGACATGTCCGCAAAGTCCCTCACATTCATGGTTATCGTGGTGCTGGGCCGCCAAAAGGTTTCGCCAGCACTCCTCGAGTTCCCAGGTCGGATACACGTCCCACGGCTCGTATGGACGTCCGAATAATCCAAGAATCGCTGATGCGGTTTCGGCTTCGAGAATTCGATGCTCTAATTCAGCTGATCTGCGAGGATGGTTGTCGCCGTTCTTCCCCAACGTCATTCCATGCCAGAAGTCATCCATCTCGTACTTACGGATTGGGAGGTCTTCTCCCTTCCATTTTGCCAAGTACTCAC
>JAYVXG010000327.1:0-1731 GCA_043785475.1 Armatimonadota bacterium | reverse complement strand
GTACATGCACGAGATGATCCGAATGGGCGTGCTGACCCCCGACCAAGCCGCGGTGCATCCGCAAAAGCACGTCATTACAAGGGCGATTGGAATCGATGAGAACGTCCAGTGCGACATTTATGAGTTTGAAATTCAGGAAGGCGATACGTACTTCTTGTGTTCGGACGGCGTTTTGAACCATGTCGAAGACGATCAGATTCAATCGATCTTGGCTTCTAACGGCCCGGCTGCTGCGACCTGGAAAATGGTTGGCGCGGCCCTGCTCGGCGGTGGAAGCGACAACACGACCGCGATCGTCGTGCGGGTTGACGAGCTCCAGAAGTTCGATTAGTAGGTGTGCGACTTGACTTCGCAGCTCAAGATGATTAGTAATTGAGTTGAACAATGATTGCTTTTCTAATTTCAGGAATGTTGGGTATGCCTTCCTCGTCGAAGGTGTTCCAAGATTTCCTGTCAATGGCCCGTCTTACGATTCCCATTAGTAAGTTTTTGCCGAAAACGTCCCCTCTGCCCGGTGTTAAAAAGCTCCTCTATGATGAAAGAGGACTTTCAATAGAGATGACGTCATACGACAAAGCAAAAACAATGTCGATCGATATCGCTCGAGCTCCGTCGAGGGCTGTAGTGCGATCTGGCCAAATGGCACACGAGAAAGCTGTTAGCGAGAGCATCAAGGATTTTGCGAGAAAGCATTCCGTTTTTAGCGGCAATTTCCCTGCAGTCGAATCCGTCCAGCGACAAGGTAACCGCTTAATTTTGGTTCGAGAGGAAAAGCCATTCGGTTTCGACAGTTCAACTCGAGCAAATCGCATCTGCTATATCGAGAATTCAGATACTGGGTTCGTCCAGTCCATAACGGTTCAATTTGACCGTCAATATGTAGCGCCAAAGGTCGTGCCTACGCTTGCCTCAATGCGCAAACGATTTCCTGCTTTGTCTCGTCCAAGTAATTTGGCGCATGACCTGATACTTTGGGTTCCAGAAGATTATTTGAGGCCTGACGGGTCGATTACGAAACTAATCCTTTGTTACGATATTGTGACTTCGCCGATGAATGGAGGGGAACATACAACCGTTCATACGTATTACGATCTTACAAGTGGGAAAAAGATCGGGCAAATTGACCCGCGGACCTTTCGGCAAGGAGGCCGATGATTAGGTATTTGATAACTTTGTATTGACCCGGAGGGTCACAGACGGTAGCCAGGGTGTCCGCTCCGGCGGACCCCTGGAAAGTCCATCAAATTTCCGACCCCATAGGGTGTCGCAGAACATAAAGACGCGGTCTTAACGACCCTTGGGAACTTCGTTCCTCCGCTTTTCTCCTTGGACTTTGGGTAGTTTCGGACTATTCCAGGGGTCAATATCCTAACTTTCGCTCTGGCTCAGTTTGGAATTGACACTTTGGGAACTTCGTTCCTTGACTACCGTCTGTGACCCCTCCGGGGTCGGTCTGCGGAGTTTAAGGATTGCCATTCAGGCTCAATTAGCATCGGTTCGGGATTCGTTGTACTATAACGCTATAGTTTCCGACGATAGCCGAGGCTCTAACGACGTCGTTTCATTGCCGCCACTTCAAATTGAGATAGTCCTTCGGGCTGATGGACAAATCCGACCGACCCACATATCCATCTCTCATCTTTCTGAAAGCTGGAGCCTGGTCTCCGATCAAAAATAGTAGCATTCGCCACATCTCGAGCATCTCCAGAAGCCTTGGAATAGCGATGATTT
>JAYVXG010000326.1:0-1731 GCA_043785475.1 Armatimonadota bacterium | reverse complement strand
GCGATAAATCGCCTTATTTAGCCCAATGAAGTCGCCAACCATATTGGTCGGCACCATTGATCCGGTCGGAATTTGAAAAGTCTGGAAAAAATATGGCCGAATGACCATAAAGATGAAGATAGCCGCGTAAATCAGGGCATCGAAAAGCTCGCTGATACCATTCAAAGCCTTCCAAGTGCCGTCCCTTTTGTGGGCCGGCATGCTCTTGATATATTTGAATGTGGCGATACGGTAAACGCTCAGGACGAGAGCAAAAATCAAAATTTGACTTAGCGGCGTCCGAGCGACTTTATCGATGAATTGCTGGCTATCCATCCAATAACCAGTTTATTTGCGTCGTTCTTTAATTCGTGCGTCCTTACCAACCTTATCTCGGAGGTAATACAGCTTCGCACGTCGGACTCGACCGCGTCGAGTGACTTCAAACTTTGCGACGTTTGGTGAGTGAACGGGGAATGTTCGTTCGACTCCTACTCCGCTCGTGACCTTTCGAAGGGTAATGGTTTTGGCGACTCCACCGTGCTTAACTGCGATGCAAAGTCCCTCGAACAACTGAAGTCGTTCTTTTTCGCCTTCGCGAACTCTTACGTGAACCTTGACGGTGTCACCGGGCCAAATGGTTGGTGCGTCGGCTTTGATGTGCGGTGCGCCAACGCTCTCCAAAATTGCTTGTTTCGACATAATTTTGTTTACTTCCGTTTCCTATTTTGTGGTTCATTTGAACCCGCAGATATCCACGTTCGCCGAAGGGGCTGACGAGGCACAGAGGCGCGACGAAAGTTCCACGCGTGAGCCGAACAATTATTTTGGCACAAAATGCTCAAAGAATGTCAGTAGCGGGTGGCACTGATACGGGCTTTCTGAGTTTAAGCGAAAGAAAAGTCCTTATCAGTGTTAATTTGATTCAAGTGTCAACACTGATAAGCTTCTTTCGTTCCTCACTCACGTATCAGTGCCACAAGACTATTTCAGAAATTCCTCTATCTCTGCGTCCGGAGCGGGTTTTTCGTAATTGTCAACGTAATGAATCTTGCCTAAACGGCTGAGAGGTAGCCAAATGAACTCGGCGCGACCGATGATAGATTCCTTGGGAACTAAACCCCAACCCCGACTATCGAACGAGCCATTTCGGTTATCGCCCATGAACATGTAATAGCCATGAGGGATTTTTTCGGCCGGTAAAGCCCGGACCACCGGCCACTCAGTCGGGCTCTCTATCCGGTACCTTTCGGCGACATCGTATGGCCCACCGTTATGATTCGCATCAAATTCAGTGAAATTGAGCGGGATGAGCTCGCCTTTGTATCGAACAAGCTTCCAATTCGATTTCGGCTCGGCCTCTCGCTCAGTGCCTTCGAGAATTCTAAAAGTCGTCCGATTTGCATCCAATGAACGAGTGTATTGTCGGTATGGCTCCCAAAGTGGCTTGTCATTGATGAACACGTGACCCTGCCGAATCTCAACCTTGTCGCCCGGCAAGCCAATCAGTCGCTTTACGAAATCGACCTTTACCGTCTTGCCATCATCCTCAATATCTTTTCGTTCGCACGCCTCGACCGGGGGTCGGAACACAACAAGGTCGCCTCGCTTGGGGTCGGTGTATCGATAGACCGCCTTGTTGAGCCCGATGAAGTCGCCCACCATGCAGGTGGGGACCAACGAACCAGTTGGGATTTGAAAGGTCTGAAAGAAGTACGGTCGTACGACCATAAAGATGAAGATCGCGGCATA
>JAYVXG010000325.1:0-1732 GCA_043785475.1 Armatimonadota bacterium | reverse complement strand
GTTCGACCGGATCGACGGTTTTTCTTGAACCCGAAGACGTACTCAATGCTGCCAATGCCGCGCGGTTGCTCGAAGCCCAAGAAAAAGAAGAAGAGAGTCGAATTCTCAAGATGCTTTCAGCAAAAGTTGGCACCATTGCCGATTCAATAATATCTTCTGTGACCCAATTAGGCGAGCTTGACTTAATTTTTGGCAAGGCCCGTCTGGGTTCCGAGATGCGAGCGGGTATCCCGGAGAAAGTAAAAGGGCATTATCTTGAGATCAAGGGTGGACGTCATCCGTTGCTCGACAAGGACAAAGTTATCCCGCTCGATATTCAACTTGGAGACGGCTTGTCGGTTGTGATTACCGGCCCCAACACCGGTGGAAAGACGGTCGCGATCAAAGCCGTTGGTCTGTTTGTCGCGATGCTCCAGTGCGGAATGCTGCCTCCCGCTTACCACTGCAAGTTCGGTCATTTCTCCCAAATTTGGGCGGACATCGGAGACGAGCAGAGCTTGGAACAGTCGCTGTCGACCTTTTCGGCTCACCTCAAGAATATTGCCTCTGCGTTGAACAACCTCAAGTCGGGCGCATTGATTTTGCTTGACGAAGTTGGAGCGGGAACGGACCCGGCTGAAGGAGCAGCCCTTGCCCGGGCCTTTCTTCTTGAATTCCACGAACATAAAGCGACGGTTCTGGCTTCGACCCATTACGGCGAACTTAAAGCGTTTGCGTTCTCAACCGAAGGGTTTCGAAATGCTTCGATGGAGTTTAATTCAAAGTCGCTCAAGCCAACTTATCGCCTGATTCTGGGGGCCGCTGGGGCGAGCCAAGCACTCAAGATTGCAGAACGATACGGCATAGATCGACGAATTATTGCTCGGGCCGAAGAGGGTCTTAGTGAACAGCATAAGGACATGGCCGAAATGCTTCAAAACCTGGAAACCGCGCAAAAACAAGCGAGGAATGCCCAAAGCGAAGCGGACCGACGGACCGCTGAACTGAGGGAGCTGGAAGCAAAAGCCACTCAAAAGCTCCGCGAGGCCGAGGACATGCGAAAGCGAGCCAACGAAAGGGCTCACGACGCGATTGAGAGCACTCTACGGGATATTCGGATTCAGGCGGACGATATTATTGAGGGCTTGAAAAAGCAGGGGACAAAACAAGAATCAATCCAAAGTGCGCGGGTTGACCTGAAAGCTCTTGACGAGCTGGGACGAGGAGTTTCGGCAAAGTTTCGATCCAAAGAAAAACCGTTGGAAGCGGGTGAAAAGCATGTTTTTAAGCAGGGCGACAACGTTCAAGTAATTGGGATGCAACAAAATGGCGTATTACTCGAAGACGTTGTTGGGAGAGAGGTGATGGTTCAACTCGGTGCGCTCAAAATGAAGATTGACGTTCGAAAGTTGCTCCCAACCGAAGTGAAGCCAGTCACGGTTACGAGTGACCGCAGCCGAAACAGTTTAGCCCGGACCATGAACGCGAAGACAGAAATATCCTTGCGAAATATGAGGGCGGAGGAAGCCATTCGGTTGCTGGAGCAGTTTATTGATGATTCGCTGCTGGGGAACGTTCCGTGGGCCCGAATCGTCCATGGAAAAGGCGAGGGCATCTTGAGGCAAATTACCCAGGAGTATCTGAAAAAGCACAAGGACGTCAAGGCATATCGCGACGGAGACGCGACCGAGGGTGGTCAGGGGGTAACCGTTGTCACATTTAAGTGATTCCGTCGCCAAAGAACTATTAGAGC
>JAYVXG010000324.1:0-1733 GCA_043785475.1 Armatimonadota bacterium | reverse complement strand
CTCCAACTTCCGAACGGTGAAAGCCACAGAGCGACGGTCTATGGCGCCGTCAAAGGCCCCGATGGCTGGACTCTGAGGATGTCTGATTCAAACCATGTCGCAGGTGACCTTGACAAAGTAACCCTTAGTGTTGACCCAGGCACTGGGCAACTATCTACTCAAGTCAATGGTCAAGCGAGAGAAACCTTTACGGCTGGGGGCCTGGCCTGGACTCCCACGAAACGTGCCTCGGAGTACTTTGAATTGATGAACCGGGCACTAAAGGGCGACCCAATTGCTGACATTCGACACGACATCATCTATCCGATGCCGAAGCTTCCGAAGGAAACAGTCACGATCCAAAAAGATCCCAAAGCAGGGGGCGTCATCATCAATTTTGACCCCTTACTTTTTGCGGGTGGTCTCGACGAAACGAAGCTCGAAGACCTAGAAAAGCGGGCCAAAGAGTTCATTCAATCGAATAGCTCGGGAGGTGTCATTCTCAGCTTCGAAGCCAAGCACAAAAAGCTTGAGCTAGTCCCATGGCGTTCGCTGTCGCCCGATAAAAACCTCGGCGGACTAACCCGCGTACTCGGATTTGTAAAAAAAGCTAATGGAGACACCTACCTAGCGGGACTAAAAGAAGTAGGAAGGACACCCTTGCCGGGTGAGTGGCTCGCGGTCGCACTGCAAACTGTTTATGCCAATGCGCAAGCCCCCTACATCTCGTTGGATCCCGATCCAGCGAATTTCGCGGGACCGCAAAAAGTCCGCATTGGTGATATTCCTCAGGGCCTCCGCAATACAAGCTTTGTTTTGACCATGCTCCAGGCGGACTACCTAATGAAGCGAATCAACCTGGGCAAGGAGATTCCTCATTCTGCGGGATTCAAGTCGTGGGCTAGCCGATTGGACGGTTCCGGCGCCAACGGAGCGTTTCGAATGTGGTTTTCACCCCTTGCTCTCCCAATTGCAGATTCGTTCGTTTGCCACAAGAACGGCGACTTAGCCGTCGTATACGAGAGCCTAGCGCAAGTTTTGACGGACAAGGATAAGTGCGAAGGAGACACTGGAATGCAGTCCGGAAGTGTCGATGAGATTTCTCAAGCTGCGGCAGAGGATTTCACGAACCGATTTGAAAGTTTGTCGGCTGAATACCCGGAGTTTCAGCGTCTTAACGGAGTTTTTGACGTTGCCAAACTGTGCGCCAGTTGGCGAGCTCTCGGAGTCAAGCCCGGAGGTATCGAAGCTTGGTTGGGCTTTAAGCCTTCGCCAATGGTCGTGCCGGACAGCTATCCGGGTATTGGCCCAGAAGAAACTAAAGACGGAAAGCATGTCATCTCTGGGGGGGCTATCGCCAAGGCAAAATTCAAGATCGCGGCCACAGTGGAAACAGATCGACTTTATTCCATGATTGAAGCAGCCGAGCTTGGACATGTCGAAATTGAGTTGCCTAGTACCATCTCGGTGGAGGGTTCGGCAGCCGTCACTTTTGAGGCGCAAGCACAGTTAACTCGAGCCAAATCTGATCTTCACGAAGGGTTTGCAGCCGAAGCGCTCGTACGGGTTGATCGCGTTCTGCAATTAGATCCCGAAGATGACGATGCCCGCTTGATTCGGGCCCTCAGCCTCGGGATCCTCAATCGTTATACAGAATCCCTCGTCGAATTTGACAAGTTAGTCGCAACAGAGCCAGTTCTTCGGTGTTCTCGTGGTGTTATTCGAGCCTCGGCCGGAGACTTGTCAGGCGCCCT
>JAYVXG010000323.1:0-1753 GCA_043785475.1 Armatimonadota bacterium | reverse complement strand
TGCCCGTTAGGGTTTCGGCCTTGGCTTTGAGTTTGTCGAGGAAACTTCCCTCTTTGGTGACTTCGCCAGCAACTTCTTTGATTTTGTCAACCGCTTGACCGCCGACTTCCTTAGTTTTCAAGTGCGTCATGCCCAAAAACTTTTGCTTTGTCCGCCACGTTTCCCGCAATGTCCTTCCCTTTCTCCAATGCCTCCGTAGCCTTGTATTTAATATTCATGGTTCAAATCCTTGGCAAGCAGATTGAAGATTTTCAAACTGTGAATTCAATTAGTACTACGTTTGGAAGGACGGTTCCGTTAAGCCTTCTTTCGGAAAAGTGTGTCGGCAAAGACGCCGATGAAAATAACCACACCCATAACGGCGAATTCGAGCGAAGAATCGATGCCGAGCATGTTGACAAGGTTCCTGAGGACTAGCAAAAGAGTTGTGCCCAATATGACGCCAACAATCGAGCCTTCTCCGCCTCGCAACGAACAACCACCAAGGACGGCTGCGGCGATTGCATACAACTCATAGAAGTTTCCGTGCATCGATGGCGAGATGGAGTTTGCATAGAGAGCAAATAGAATTGCTGAGAACCCGGTCGTCAGCCCGCAGATGACGTATGAGAGTGCGATGATCTTTTTAGAGTTAATGCCGGCATATCGAGCCGACTCTTCGTTGTAACCACACGCGAACAAGTATCGACCAAAGACACTCTTGTGGAGCAGTAGCCACATGAGAACACCGAGGATGAGCATCATGATCAGTGGGTTGGGAATCGAGAAGATGCCATTGCCAATAAGGCCCTTCATCCACTCAAAACCCTTGAAGTCACCGAAACCCCGCGTCTCGTCGTGACTGATGAACCTCGCCATGCCCCGATAAAACAGGAGCCCGCACAGCGTCACAACGAACGGCTGCATTTTGACCTTTGTCACGAGGAACCCATTGCCGTAGCCCAGCCCGGCACCGCAGGCCAGAATAATAAACACCGTCAATATTGGGGCAATATGGTGATCTACCAGGAGGATCGAGAATATGACGCCAAGAAGCGCGATCACAGAGCCCACGGAGAGATCTATGCCACCGGTGATGATGACAAAAGCCATTCCGAGGCTCATGATCCCGTAGATTCCGATCAGTCGTCCGGTGTTGATCAAGTTGTCGGGAGACAGAACGGAATGATTCTTCCAATAGCTGCATCCAACGAGGATCAGGATAATGATGAAGATTCCGAGTTCTTTACCGCGTACTTTCATATCAGTGTCCTCCGGTGGCGAGACGCATAACAGACTCTTCGCTTACTTCATTTCGGTTCAATACGCCGGTCAATTTGCCTTCGTGCATGACGGCAACTCGGTCGCTTACATTGATTACTTCTTCCATGTCACTACTGATCATCCAAATTGCGGTACCACTTTCGGCAATTTAGCGCAGTTGCGCATATATTTCGGCTTTTGAGCCAACGTCAATGCCCCTTGTTGGTTCATCGACGATAAGAACCTTTGGGTTCATGGCGAGCCATCGTCCAAGAACCACCTTTTGCTGGTTACCACCCGAAAGAGTTGAAATTTTCGCGTTTATTGTGGCTGCCTTAACATTCATGAGGGCTACCGACTCCTTCGCGTACGATTCTTCTTTGCTTGGACTAATCAACCCAAACGTTGCGAGTTGCTTGAGTCTTGGCATCGAAGCATTCTCCTTTACGGACATTTCGACGGTCAAACCACATCCGCGGCGATCTTCTGGAGCGAGAAATATTCCGTACAT
>JAYVXG010000322.1:0-5982 GCA_043785475.1 Armatimonadota bacterium | reverse complement strand
TCGGTGCAATACTTTCGGTTTTCGTCTTGATGTTGTTCCTTCGCAATGTGAGGGCGACAATTGTTACCGCCGCAATTATTCCCATAACGCTACTGATTTCATTCGTCCTCATGCGCCTCGCAGGCCTGACCCTTAACCTGATGACATTGGGTGCTTTGGCGGTCGGCATCGGACTCATCATCGACGACGCAATCGTTGTCGTCGAGGCCGTATTTCGGTACCTCAGACCCGACCGAACGGTCGGAGAAGCGGTTCATGAAGCATCGAGCCACATCGCAGCTCCGATGATTTCGTCAACGTTAACGACGGTGGTCGTGTTCCTACCTCTTGCCTTCCTTCAAGGGGTTGCCGGTGCCTTCTTTCTCGCACTCGCATTAACCCTCACGATCGCATTAATGGTTTCCCTGGTGCTGGCACTTTGCGTAAGCCCGAGCTTATGCGCGGCGTTCTTACAATATCGAGAGGGTTTGCATGATGAAGGAAAGTTCTTTGGGTGGGTTTCTAGAAGTTATGAAAAGACCTTAAAAAGCTTTCTTAAACGCAAATGGCTTGTCGTGCCGATCGGACTCGCTACGGTCTTTCTAACTGTCTTCATTGCCGGAAAACTTCAATCTGGATTTATGCCCGAGATCGACGAAGGCGCCTTTGTCTTGGACTACTGGACTCCGCCGGGCACTTCACTCGACGAATCGGACCGACTCCTCAGGCGCATCGATAAGATTCTTCAGGACACTCCTGAGATATCTACTTTCTCGCGTCGAACAGGAACGGAGCTTGGTTTTGCAATTACAGAATCGAATCGCGGCGATTACGCGATCATGCTCAAACCGAACCGAAAGCGCCCTATCGATGAGGTCATCTCGGAAGTTCGGTCGAAGGTTCTCGCGGACGTTCCCGGCGTTGACATCGACTTCGTTCAAGTTCTCCAAGACTTAATTGGAGACCTCGCCGGAAACCCTGACCCAATCGAAATCAAACTGTTTGGCGAGAACAAGGTGGAAGTCGAAAAACTTGCCGAAGACATCGCGGCCAAACTCGCGAAGGTCAAAGGTTTAGCCGACATCAAATCCGGCGTGGTCGAATCTGGCCCCCAGGTCGAGTTTATCCCGAATGATCTGGAAATCGGTCGGCGTGGTTTGACCATCGATCAGGTCTCGAACCAACTGAATGCCGCTTTGTTAGGTACCGTTGCAACCGAACTCATTCAAGAAGATCGACAGATCCCCGTCAGAGTGAGGCTTCCGAAAGCAAGTCGGCAGAGTCTGGATGCAATCGAAACTCTGGGAATCTCGACGGCCAATGGCCTTATTCAACTTAAGGAACTCGGAACTCTGAAGTTGATTTCAGGAACGACTCAATCTGCCCGGGAAGACCAGCGAAGACTGGTAGGAGTCACAGCTCGTCTTGAGGGCGTCGACCTCGGCACGGCAGTCCACAACGTACAGGAAGTCCTCAAGACCATCAAGACGCCACCGGGAATCACGATGTCGCTCGCCGGACAGTATCTCAGCCAACAAGATTCCTTCCGCCACCTGACCCTCGTACTCGGTGCGTCTGTTCTTTTAGTCTTCACCGTTATGCTTTTTCAATTTCGGCGATTCGAGGCACCTCTCGTAATCCTCATCCTCATGCCGCTGGGCATGTTCGGAGCGGTCGTCGCCCTGTGGATTACCAAAACGGCGCTCAACGTCAGTTCTTTCATGGGGGTCATTATGCTCGCTGGCATTGTCGTCAAAAATGGCATCCTTCTGCTTGATCAGGCACAACAAGCCTTTGTAAACGGTGCAACTCCCGAGCAAGCGGTTGTCGAGGCAGGACGAACCCGGCTCCGGCCGATATTGATGACGACTCTTACAGCGATCCTCGGCCTGTTGCCACTTGCCTTCGGCATCGGCGCGGGAGCCGAAATGCAAAAACCACTGGCCATTGCCGTCGTAGGCGGCCTTCTTTTTTCGACTATCATCACCTTGCTCCTCGGACCGACGATCTACGCCGCCGTCCTCAGACCAAAAAAAGAACAACTTAAGGAACTCAATTAAAAGTAATTATTATGCTCATTCTCACATCGGTTCTTCTTCATGCCGCGCTCGCACCAAACTACACGATCATTCATAAGTATCCAATCCCCGGCGAGGGTGGTTGGGACTACATAACCGTCGACCCCGACTCTAATCGCCTCTACATATCGCGCGGCACTCACGTCCAAGTTATGGCAACGAATACGGGGAAAATAATCGGCGATATCCCCAATACCCCTGGCGTTCACGGCATCGCCCTGGCGAAGAGCTTGGGCAAAGGATTCACGAGCAACGGACGTGACAATTCGGTTTCGGTTTTCGATTTGAAGACGCTCAAAGAAACTTCGAGAGTTAAAGGTGGAACAAATCCTGACGGCATCATTTATGATTCGTTTTCAGGCTATGTGTTCACATTCAACGGTCGAAGCTCGGACGCAACCGCCTTTGACGCAAGGAGCGGGAAAGTCATGGGCACCGTTCCACTTGGTGGCAAACCCGAGGGTGGCGTATCCGACGGAAAGGGCACCATCTTTGTCAATGTCGAAGATAAAAGCTCGGTTGTCGAATTTGGCGCCAAGTCATTGAAGGTAGTAAAGAGCTTTTCACTCGCACCGGGCGAAGAACCAACTGGGATAGGATACGACCCCAAGAAAGGCTTGATCTTCTCGGGCTGCGGAAATTCGATGCTCACAGTCCTCGATATCAAAAGTGGCAAAATAATCGGCACTGTGCCTACCGGCGGCGGCACCGATTTTGCGGACTTTGATCCATTTACTGGAACCGTGTTTACCTCGAATGGCGAAGGGACGTTGTCGGTCATCCAGTTCGTAAGTGGGACATATAACAACGTTCAAAATGTGAAGACTCAGCCCAGCGCCCGCACCATGTCTCTCGATGCCAAGCATCACTTGGTCTATCTTATTGCTGCCGACTTTACGGAAGCAAAACCTGGCGAGCGACGAGGTGCGATGAAACCAGGCTCCACCGCTATTCTCGTCGTCGGTAAGAAATAAATCCATAAAGCGGATACGAGCTATATCGGCTCGTATCCGGGAGTAAAGGAAACTATGGCACCCATGGAAATATCAACTTCCGGCCCTCCCGGTGGACTTCCGATCTACCGCGTCTTGACTGGCCCTGATGACGGCGAATTTTGCAACCGGGTAAGCGAAGCAATCAAACTTGGCTACGAACTCTATGGCTCGCCATGTATCACCCATGACGGCTCAACGGCTATCGTTGGCCAAGCCCTCATTTGGCCGGGTTCAGTTCGGTAATTACCTCACAGCAGGCTGCCGGAAGTCTCGCTCTACCATATCGTTCGGATCAGTCGAAACTGGTCCATCTCGCCAGAGCCATCGCATCATATCTGGAAACACAGCTCCACCAAATCTCTGGCCGTGGTTGTTCATGCCCCAGGTGTACGTCATGCCATACCCCTTCTTCTGCAGCGCGTCTTTCATCCGAACATTCTGATAGAACCAATCCCAGCGCTGGTCATATTTCCCGTTTCGGATGCCCCGATTATCGTTTCGCCCGTCACATAAGTAAATACGAATTGGCTTTTTGGGGCTCTTGAGAATTCGCTCCGGATAGATGTCTCCGCCGTGAATGTTGGTAAAGCTACCGACGTTGCTTAGTACTTTTCGGAAGGCGTTTGGTCGCTCCCAAGCGACCATGAATGCCGCAATTGCACCCGAACTCGAACCGCCGATTCCTCGCTGGTTAGGGTCCTTCGAGATGTTGTACGACTTGTCCAACTCCGGCATTAATTCTTCGGTAATGACCTTCGCGTACTTGTCGTCCGGCGTGTTGTACTCGACGCCCCGATTTGTAAAGCCATCTCCCCAGCCGCGCTTTGGCGACGGCTCGTCTTGTTCAGGTGTTCGTCCCGGATTAATGAAGACCCCTATCATAACCGGAATCTCGCGGCGATAGATGAGGTTGTCCATCACGTTTTGTGCCCTCATGTCGGCGTTCTCATCCTTAAACGCTTGCCCATCTTGATAGATCATGAGAGAAGCGGCGACCTTTGGATCGTACTGAGCGGGAACATATACCCAGTAAGTGTGTTGAGTACCCGGATAGACGTTGCTCTTGATAACAAACGGCCCTTTGATCTCGCCCTTCGGAACGCCAGCTTGCGCCATCGAATCCGGTCCGAGATGGTATTGCGAATCAGGGTTTGCCCGCTGCTGAACCTTCGAAACGGCGATAACCGCGACCCCAGATAGGGAGGCAACGAGGACATATGTAGCAAATCTCTTCATGCTTACGTTCTACCCGAGGCAAACTCCACACGACGAGAATTGTGATCCGTCGGCCTCAGTCAATCACCCGGGAAGTCTTTGCACCTTCACAGGCATCAACTCCCACTTAGTTGGGTAAACCTTCCTCGATGAAGGATATAACCAAAATCTTTCCTCACTACTTCGTGTAGAGAACCATGCAGTCGAGTCGGTGCGACGATTCACCGTCGAAGAAGGAAAAATGATTACAACTCTCATGGCCACTATGCTCTTCCAGGACAGTTTTCGAAAGGATTTTAACGTCCCCATCCAACGCTTTAAGACGACGGGCAGTGCTCGATATTTTGTCCTCGAGCCTGGTTACACCCTGAACTATCAGGGCAAGGAGGATGGCGGAACCACCGACCTAAAAATCGTGGTTCTCGATAAGACTAAGACTGTCGATGGGGTTGAGACTCGGATCATCGAGGAGAAGGAGACTCACGACGGAAAGCTGGTCGAAATATCCCGAAACTTCTTTGCGATCGATTCCCAAACTAGCGACGTGTATTACTTTGGCGAAGAAGTCGACATCTACAAGAATGGCAAAATTGTAAATCATGGCGGAGCATGGCTATCGGGCAAGGATGGTGCCCACTACGGTATGTTCGTCGCTGGACACCCAACGGTGGGAGACAAGTACTACCAGGAACTGGCCGCAAACAAGGCGATGGATCAGGTAACGAACGCAAGTGTTTCCGAAGTGGTGAAAACCCCAGCCGGTACGTTTAAGAACTGCCTAAAGCTAAAGGAGACGACGCCTCTTGAAAAGGGATTAGTCGAATACAAGCTGTTTGCTCCCGGCATTGGACTCATCGTCGATAATCATGTGAAGTTAACAAGCTATTCGAGGCGAAAGATGAAGAACTGAGCCCTTTTGGCTAGTTTCGATCCTTCACCGGAATAACCAACTTAAGCGCACTCAAGGTCGGCGAAAAGCTTGCCACCTTGACGTCGACCAATCCATTTTGGAGGCTGAAGTCCCGAATGTGGGGTTCGCCAAACTTTTTGCGCCCTTTCGGCCAAATTGCCCAAATCGTTCCGTTTTGGGCAATCGATTTCTTCGCATCGATCAACTTAGCTAGGTCAACCTCACTATCCATCCGAACAAATACCAAATCCAGCGGCGAAGAACCTGCATCGCCTGCACGAGCCACCAACTCGCCAAGAAAGGCTTCGTCGAACTCGCCCCAAGCTTGGTACGAATGGGTTGGCTTAAGGCCCAATTTGTCGAGCCGGGTCTTGGGGTTGAGGATTGCGAAGCACCATTTCTCGGCGCTGGCACCAAGATCGAAAACGGCTTCGTCCGTCCCTTTTCGAACGGTTAATCGGCCATCATTGGCTTCGACTGAGGACAGATCTGACCACTTCCACAGGAATCGAAAGTCACCTCGGAAGTCGATTGCGCCGTCGCCACAATGGGCTTTGCCCAGCGACTCAGTCTGATTCAATCGAACTCGGCAGTTTGCTTCAGCTCCCATATCATCATCTTATTTGGTCTCTCGCTCGCTTTGCAATAAGGGGCCAACATTCCGTCTATACTCCCTTAAGAGTTATGAGCGCGGCATTTGATCGGTTGAATGATGAGTTGGGAAAAAAGGGAATTAATGTCGAGAGCGTGATGCTCGGTCTCCAAAAACAGCATATTGAAACGCCAAGTTGGGGATACGGAAACA
>JAYVXG010000321.1:0-5984 GCA_043785475.1 Armatimonadota bacterium | reverse complement strand
GGTTCAACACTGGACTTCATTTTGCCTACAACATCACTGGTTCGCCCCAAGGTCACTTCTACGTTGATCCAAAGACCACCCAGCTTTCCCTTTCGAAGAACGCCTACGAGCGACCCCAACCTCACGCTTGCTTTATCCTCAGCGTAAAAGACGACCTCGTTAATGAAGGTGGAATCATGGACCTTTGGACCCGGGAAGCTCGAATTTTCAAGTACGGCTCAGGCGTCGGCACCAACTTCTCACAAATCCGCGGCGAAGCTGAAAAGCTGAGCGGCGGCGGACGATCATCCGGCCTCATGAGCTTCCTGAGAGTCGGCGATCGAAGCGCGGGTGCAATCAAGTCAGGCGGAACTACTCGCCGAGCCGCCAAGATGGTCTGCCTCGACATTGATCATCCAGATATTGAGGAATTCATCAACTGGAAAGTCAAAGAAGAGCAGAAAGTTGCCTCTCTCGTGACCGGCTCTAAGCTCAACCAACGCCACATAAACAACATTATGAAGGCGGCGGTCGTGGACGGAATCGTCAACGCCAACCCGCGCAACAACCGACCGCTTTGGAACGCAATCGCCGAGGCGAAACTCGACGAAATTCCCACCAATTACATTCAACGAGCCATTCAGTTCGCCGAACAGGGGTTCACCAGTATCGAGTTTCCAACCTACGACACTGGCTACGAAAGCGAAGCCTATTTAACTGTTTCAGGTCAGAATTCTAACAACTCCATCCGCGTCAGCAATGCCTTCTTTAAGGCAGTAGAAGAAGATGCCCAATGGGATCTCACGGCCAGGACGACCAAGAAACCAATCCGATCACTCTCGGCAAAAGGTCTCTGGAATGACCTTTGCGAAGCCGCTTGGAACTGCGCCGACCCAGGCCTTCAGTACGACACCACCATCAACGAGTGGCACACCTGCCCCGCCAACGGTCGCATCAACGCGTCGAACCCCTGCAGCGAATATATGTTCCTGGACGACACCGCGTGCAACCTCGCGTCGATCAACCTCGCAACCTTGTACAACCAAGAAACCGGAGTTTTCGACCTCGAAGGCTACATCCACGCGATCAACGTTTGGACTACGGTGCTCGAAATTTCCGTTCTCATGGCGCAATTTCCGAGCAAGGAAATTGCCCAACTCAGCTATGATTTCCGAACACTGGGACTCGGTTACGCCAACCTCGGAGCCTTGCTCATGCAGATGGGATTCGCTTACGACAGCCCCGAAGGGTTCGCCATCGCCGGAGCGCTCACTAGCATCCTCGGCGGAGAATCGTACGCTACCAGTGCTGAAATGGCGAAGCAACACGGTCCGTTTGCTAAATATCATGCCAACCGCGACCACATGCTCCGAGTCATCCGCAACCATCGCCGTGCCGCTTACAACGCTGATGCTTCAGAGTATGAAGAATTGTCGATTTTGCCGGTCGGTCTTGACCAGACCATTTGCCCCGCCAACATGCTCAAAGCCGCCCATAAAGCATGGGACCGCGCCCTGGATATCGGGGAGCGACAAGGTTTCCGCAACGCCCAAGTCACAGTTTTGGCTCCTACCGGTACTATCGGCCTGATCATGGACTGCGACACCACCGGCATCGAGCCAGACTTCGCCCTGGTGAAGTTCAAAAAGCTCTCTGGTGGCGGCTACTTCAAGATTATAAACCAAAGCATTCCGCCTTCCCTTCGCAAATTAGGTTATACAGATGCTCAGATTGATGATGTAATTGGTTACGCAACGGGCTACAAAACTCTTGCCTCCGCGCCACACGTCAACCATGCTTCGCTGAAGGCGAAGGGCTTTACCGACGAGATTTTGGCCGCGGTCGAAAAGACGTTGGAATCAGCGTTTGAGCTGAAATTTGTTTTTAATAAGTTCAATATTGGCGATGAATTCTGTATCAATACGCTCGGAATAACCGAGGACGAATTGAACGATTGGTCATTCGATATGCTCCAATACCTTGGCTTCAGCCGAGAGCAAATCGAGGAAGCAAACGAGTATGTTTGCGGCTCGATGACGGTCGAAGGTGCTCCTCACTTGCGCGACGAGCATTTGGCAATTTTTGACTGCGCCAACAAGTGTGGCAAGAAAGGCAAGCGATACATCCACGCCAGTGGACATATTCGAATGATGGCCGCGGCTCAGCCGTTCCTCTCGGGTGCGATTAGCAAGACGATCAACTTGCCTTCAGAGGCATCCGTGCAAGAAGTCCACGATGCGTACTGGATGTCATGGCGATTAGGTCTCAAAGCCAACGCCCTTTACCGAGACGGCAGCAAACTTAGCCAACCACTCAGTTCGTCGAGCAGCGACGCGGCGGCAGCGATTCTCGAAGCTTCACTGGATTTTGATATGGAGCCAGTAGCTGCCCATGACCGAAGTCCTTCCCTAGATAGGGAAGGTGGCGCGCTCGTTACTCAAAGTTCGTCGCATTCGGTAACGAGCGCGACAGAGGAACGAAGTTCCCAAGGGATGACTACCGAATCCCTTCCATTCGCCACCGCCTCCCAGCACGACCAAATTGAGCGAATGGCGACCAAGCTCGTCTACCGCTACATTAGCAAACGACGCCTCATGCCCGGCCGACGCCGAGGCTACACCCAAAAAGCCCGAGTGGGCGGACACAAGATCTACCTTCGAACCGGCGAATTTGAGGACGGTACGTTGGGCGAAATCTTCGTCGATATGCACCGCGAAGGCGCCGCCTTCCGGTCGCTCATGAACTGCTTTGCTATCGCAATCTCGCTCGGACTCCAGTACGGAGTGCCGCTCGAGGAGTTCGTCGAAGCATTTGTCTTTACCCGCTTCGAGCCAAACGGCATGGTGCAGGGCCACGACAACATCAAGATGTCGACCTCGGTTATCGACTATATCTTCCGCGAACTCGCAATGTCCTACCTCGGCCGCAACGAGCTCGTGCAAGTCAAACCCGAAGACCTGCGCAATGACACGGTCGGATCGCCTAGTGAGTCTCCCGATTACGATGAGGAAGAAGAAATGGCGGACTTGGACGACCAAGAAACCGCTCCAGGATTTGCAACCCTCGACCACTCTTCGAAGGGATATAGCGCGAACCGCGAGCAGTCCGTGCTACCTTTTGACGGCAACCCCGAATCCCTCGGCTCTCCAACCGAATCTCTGACCCGCAACCAACAAGGCACCCCTGCCCAGTTTGAGGAGCGAATGGTGAGCGGCAACGGCGCGAACGGCGTGGCGCTGTTTGAGGTCAAGGACACCGAGGCGATGGTCGAGAAGGCTTACATGTCTGGATCGGCAACCTCTCCAGAGGGAGAGGTCGGTGAGTCCGCGAACCGGGTGAGGGGAGAAGTCGCCTCGAGACCCGCGCCGAAACCAGCGATGCGCAACTCAGTCTCCGAGCACTCGGAGAAAATCCGAGTCGCGAAACTGCAAGGCTACGAAGGCGACCCCTGCGGGAATTGCGGCGCGTTTACGCTCGTCCGAAACGGCGTCTGCCTCAAGTGCCAGAGCTGCGGAGAAACAAGCGGGTGCTCATAGAGTAAGGAAGCACAGGAACAGAATAAAGAATTGAAGCCTAGATTAGCCATAGTATCCTCAAACCTAAACGTAGATGGGATTGAATGTCTCTATTGGAATTCATTATCTTCTTTAGCTGCATATGATATCGTCGTTTTTCTTGCGGAACTTGACTGGATTCCCCGATCTTCGTGGGCAGGATCTAATGAAGTTAGGGGCCGCAAGATAATCACTCCAAGGATTTACTTTGAATCACAATCTCACTGGACAACTGAACTGAGCGTAATCGGTAAACGAGATAGGCTGATAATAATACTTCCATTATCGAACGAAGAATTCGCCACGGTTGCAAACGACGGAATTCCAACATACCACCACGCAATTGACCTCTTCACTAGCGCAATTCGAATATTGCATTCTCGAAAAGAGGGTGGTAGCCCCGAGATTGCCAAAACGATTTTAAATGATTCAATTACCGCACTTTACGGTGAAAATCTCTCTGCATTGGCTTACGAATATGTTTTTCCTGAAGGTCAGCCCGTTTTACTTACTGGGGGAAGCAATCTGGCAGTAGCTACACTTCTTTCAAAAGAAGAAGCAAAAGTACTGATTATGCCAAAGCCAAAGCTTACTACAAAGGACGATATTGAGGCAGTTGTCAGGTTCGCCAAAGAATCATACACAGCAATATTCGGTGTATATGAAGTGGAGTCTGCTCCAGATTGGCTTACGGATGATTTGAAACTTAAATCAGACTTGGAGCTACAGCTATTAATATCAGAGCAAGCCAAATCCATTGAAGCAAGCATGAAAGCACTCAGTGAACTTAAGAAGCAGAGATTTCAATTGTCTAAATACTACAATCTCCTGACCGCCAACGGAAAGATTTTAGAGAAAGCAGTTAAGTTAAGTCTCATGTCCTTAGGAATAGAAGCAAAGTCTTACAAGAAGGAAGCTATAGAAATCGACTGTATCTTCGATTCGGGCAGCACATTGCACGTAATTGAGATGGAAGGCAAAGACGATGGGCCTGTGACCGTTAAAAAGCTGCAGCAACTCCAAAGTAGAGTGCATGAATTGATGGTCGAATTTCAAGACCATGATTTCAAATTAATCATGATTGGGAACGGATTCAGGAAGCAGGACCTAGCATGTCGACCCCTTGGTTTTCACGAGGACGTGATTAAGCAATCCAAAAAATTCGGAATTGCTCTAATAGAGTCACGAGAAATATACAATGCGGTCAACAAACTCGATTCCGAAAACTATGACGTGGATTTAAAGGAGCGGATAAAACAGTGGTTCTTAGATTTAGCACCAGGCATTAACAGGTTTGCAATTAATTCTGGAAGCAACGAGTCACTTGTGTGAGCAGGGCGAGCCACTTCGTGGGAAAGCTGATCCCTGGCAAATGTGCGACGGACCAGCCTTGGCGCGGTCCGGCTTGTTGCAACCATATTCATGGTGTTAGCGTCGCAAGCCGGGCGAAATATCCCTAAATAATTCTACTTTACGCTTGATTGATTCGAAACGTCCGCTCGGATTTGCACTGCTGCCGAAGCATTTGTAGATTCCTGTATTAGAACTTTGGTTGGTGTTTGATTCCAAGGATGCTTGGGGTCTTTAAACAGGCAATATGGTATAGCAATACAAGACAAAATCGACGCACTTGTGACTATCCAATCCGAGATATTTGAAGAAAAGCGACCGTTTGTACACCAATTAATATATAACATCGCCGACGCAATCGAAGTTATTCCAAATGCAACAAAAGGAAAGCGTAAAGATGGTGAAAGCAAGCGATTGAGCAATGGATTCCTTTTGCGGCCCTCGTGTTCTTTATATTGCTTCATAAATTTGCCCCAGCCAATCACCGGATATTTCGCTTCAATTTGCCTTATATATTGAGCTAGTTGCTGCGTTCGCAGATACATATATCCCCACCCCAGAGTGAATCCCAATGCAATCATCGGAAACACTGCCAGCAAAATGCCCGCAGTTTGCCTTTGGGAAACATATCCGACCACGGCTGCAAAACTTGCGCATGAGGAAGTCTCGAGCATATGCCGAAGCTTCTGAAGATTCATGATTTCGTCTCTAAGTGAACTGTATTCCGCGCAAACGAGAGGAATTAATTCTGATTCCTGAATTTCCATCAACTAAGCATACGTTTCGCCTTTGGTCAAGGTTTCACCATCCGGCCAGCCACTTCGTGGGTGGGTTATCTTCGTGGTCCCGATGAATCGGGATACCGCTGAGACGGCACACCTCTAGCGACCCCTACGAGGTTAAGAGTTAACGTTGAATTTGCCTGAATGGCTTAAAGAGTTGGACTTATCTTTTCCCGAACAGCTTCTTTAGGAATCCGCCAGATTCCTTAGGTGAGGCGGGGGACAATCCTTCAAGTGGCTTTGACTTCGTCCTATATTCAGCTTCGCCGAGGCGCCAATACATGAAAGCACCTTCCTCAACAACTAACGTCGGTTCAAG
>JAYVXG010000320.1:0-5998 GCA_043785475.1 Armatimonadota bacterium | reverse complement strand
AATGTCCAAGCAGATTTCGCGAGGAGCTTTTCTTGTTCTCGCATTAGCCGCAGCCAGTGTTTCTTTTGCGGCCACCATCAACATCCAGTTACAGGCCTACCCAGGCGAAGCGGTAGCTGATGGGCGAAGTTCAATCGCAATAACCCTCTTCGTCCGCAATTCTGATGGAAGCAATGTGCCGGACGGAACTCAAGTCGTCCTCAACACGACGCTCGGAAACTTTCGTGAGTCGATTGTTCGCACATCAAGCGGTGTCGCTCGAACTACCTTGGTCGCAGGGAACATTCCTGGAACCGCTCGAATAACAGCAGCGACATTGCAAAACCAGTCCAGTCCATCCATCATGGAAGTGGAGTTTGTGTCTGATCGGTCAAAACTATCCTCCGCCAATGACTATATAGAGCTTTCCAGCACTGGGTCGCTGGAGTTCACCTTCGCAAAACGAATCACGACCGCGTCAGCAGCCGATAAGGGTGTTCGATTCCAATTTAAAGACCGCCTGCTTTTGGCCGACGACCTTCAGTACCTTTACGACTCGCAAGTAGTACGGGCGCGGCGAGCCACACTTAAAGTTGGAACAAAGGATATTACATTTTCCGATCTATACTTGGACTTACGGACCCAAAAGGGCTACGGCATAACCGAGATCGACAATTTGGCGATTGATCGTATTCGGTATTACGGTCGGCTTTTCTTTTTCGAACAACTAAACCCGATTACAGAAAAATATGAATTGAGCACGATGTCGAGGCGAACTGCGGTCGTGGCCATTTCGCGAACAGGAATTTCTATACCAAGAGAGCCGGTTAGCCAGGGCATTTTCGATTACGTAAAAATTCGTGACGGAATCGTGCCAATTACCCAAAGCGAAGTTGGCCAAGAGCGGGACAAAGACTTTCAGACCGTCCGAATCACGGCCAAGAGAATGACCGTTGTCAGTCGCAGAGAAATCCAATTTCAAAACGCCAAATTCTATGTCGGTGAATCAAAGGTCCTCTCCCAGCAGTTGTTCCGCCTCGATACCCAAGGGATGCAGGGGCAATTCCCGACCGAACAGTACATCACGTTAAACAACAACCAATTCGGATTCAATTTCCCCTACTACCTTTCGTTGGAAAGAAACCGATCACAGGACATTCGTTTTAGTACTGGTCAGACTTTTGGCCGCGGATACAGTGCCAACCGAGGAGTATTCTTTGACTATGAGCAGTCATGGAACCGAGCAAATGGTGATGGGAAATTCACCTATTCCGGAATAGGCCGGGATGACTTTAATGTTGGCCTTCGCCAATTTGCAAAAATCGACGACAACACAACCGCATCCTTTGCAATTGATGCTCCGCAAGTAAAAAGCTTGATCAGCACCGCGTCAGTCAGCCGCTATCAACCCGGACTTCAGACCTCAATCTCAGGGACGGTCCTTCACTCTCTGAAGGGAGTGAAGGCGATCAATCGCCAAGACTACTATCTAGTAATGGAAAAGGACCCGATTAAAGTGGGTAAGTTCCCATGGAGGTTCTACTACGGGCTCAATGCAACGTACTCTCAAAGTGCGACCACGACCGGGAGCGGTGCGGGAGCGAGATTCCGCCTTCTGTCAAACCCGGTCGGCACCGACCGATCGGGCGGCTCGCTTTCTATGGGTTTAACCCTCAGCCAATTTGCTGGTAGCAATGTGCCAACACCGCTTGCCTCTACCGCCACAGTCTCGTACAGCAAACCGTTCGGGCAAAAGTTCAACACCGTGCTGACCTACGACTATGCAAGAGACGGAATCACTGAGCAGGCGTTTGGATTACACCGGCTAAGCGGCCAATTCTTCTACTACGATCAGAAATTTACCGGCAGCCTCCTCACCTCGCAAAGCATCGGTCAAAATAGATTGAGTCTTTTTGCCGACTCATCCTATCGTATTGCCAACCAATGGCGGGTTGGGTACCAGTACACTTTAAATCGATACAGTGGCAGTTCTTTTATTGACTATAATGTGGTGCTTGGTTACCGGGTGGGAACGGACAAACCGGAATTTGGTCTGCTTTATTCGCAACAGACAAAGCGGGTTGGCATTGTGCTTCTTGGCCTGTCTCACAACTAGCACCTCGCTGTGTCAGGCCCAAGAAGGATTCGGCCGATTTGGTTACACAAAGACTCCAAGTGTGCCCGGATTCGAACTGAATCAAACGGGTTTCAAGACCCAGTTTTCTGGAAGTGACCGATTTACCTTCGCTTCCCCGCTCAAAATTTGGAACCCTATTTTGACCAGCCCAAGTAGGCAGTTGGTCATAACTGACGGTGGCGCAGGAAAGCCATCAAAGATCCGATTCGATCTTTGGGATAACGGTATATCATTCTACTTTCCCGCGGGGATCGATTTAAAACTTCACTCGACCGGGAGCCCATTTCTTTCTTGGAAGGAAGGCAGCGTCCGCGACGGAATTCCTACTCCAAAAACGGATTGGCTATGCTTATCCTTCTCCGATGAACAGCCACCGGTCGTTTTCGGCTTCCCAGACGAAAAAAGTGCGCTCGAAATATCAGGAGAACTCGGCAATTGGAGTGTGCGCTCGCCGAAAACCTTCAAGGGTTGGGTTCGGGTTGCATTGCCATTTGGACTTGAACCCTTTCGGTCAACCACAGTGCAGGGACTTGGAAAAGTTTCGTCGCGATGCAAGAAGCAAGAAGAACTTTGGTCGGCTCCAATCGGCGATGTGCCGGAGCCCACACTTGAGGATGATTCCGACGGAATTGTGGCAACTTGGATTTTGCCAAGGAAGCGGACAGTTGTCCCTAATTCCTTCTATCTCAGCCCTCTTGGCGGGTACCCCTGCCGCATCCTGTCGGATGTCGATTCGTATCCGTCTTACACCAATGAAGGGCCAATCGTTCTCACGAAATCTCCAACTCTGGTTGTGCGGTTCCCCATCAAGCGTATTCCCAATGGACGCGGCCTAAGCATTGGAGAACCAATTCCGCATTCGTACGAAACAACATCCTGGAAGAGCCCGCTGAGCATCATCGATTTGGCTTTGGCGAATACGCTGTCTGGTCGGAATCGCTTGGCGAGCCAAAAAGCGCGAGAATTGCTCTCTCAGTACTACGACTTTTCGACCACGGAGCCAGAACCAAACACGAAGCAAGCCGTCTTTTATCAAGCCAACGGAACCGGAATGTTGCCGGCCGCCATCCACAGTCTTCTTGGTCAATCGGTCAGGACGGGCGAACTCAATACCGTCACCGAGGACCCTCAGCTGGTCAGCATATTTTGGAGATTGGATCCGTATTCGGGTTCTCTCAACGTTGCCGGAGATGACGCCGCCCGAATTGCGGCCATATCAGCGGTAGCGGGCAGTTTTAGTCCGCTTCCTTCCATGAGGTTCAAAGCCGCGTTGTTCCAGGCGGGGCTGAGTGGGCTACGGGGGTTCAATGCATGGAAGAAGCGTACCGGGCAGATCACCGTGGAGCCGAAAATACATGAACCGCTGTTGAGTATTCGGAAAGGTCTCTTTTCTCTTAATGTGCCGAGTCCTCAGTCGCCAGTAATCTCTAACTGGATGTCGGAAGTTCGGTGTTATGGAGACGCTCCGATGTGGCTCCAAAAGCAAGCCGAAGGATACGAATTTTGCTGGACCGCGATCGACAAAATTGTGGGTACGTTCTCCCTCGAAAGCGCCTATGCCGTTCGCGTTTCCAACCGAAGGAATTTGCAGAGCCTCTATGTCTCACAGCGCATTGGCTACAGTGAAATGCGGTACGAGCCGGAAGAGCCTGGGCAATGCTCGGCGATTCTGGTGGTTCCATCTTGGGCGGATCCGTTCCCGCTTACGGCGCTGCCACCAGAATATACTGAGCCTATTCTGTAATGTAGATGTTGCCTACCCCCCCCACCACACTCGAAGTAACTAAGGGTTCAATTGTGAACAAAGAAGTTGAATCCACCATGCTCTTCGGCAAGTCTTCGTTGTAGTGCAGGCCAATGTTGTTCGTTCGCACCATGGCTTGGTCAGCAACGTACTTCGCCGAGATCAACAGATTCTTCGTTTCGATTGGGTGGCTCGAGAACGGCGCATCAGAGAGAGAATCGTATTCCGCGATGAGACCATCAACCACTTGCACCGTTTCCTGCAATCCTTTTATTGTTCGTACAATGCCGGCGCCCTTTGTCATTTGGTGTTGAAGTAAAGTGCGGATCCGCACCGAGTTTGCTTCAGAAACGCACTTCACCGGGATAGGGTCGAGCCGATCGAAGATGCTGGTCGTAAGGTTAACCACTGCTTCTGAGGCGGACTTTGCGAAGACCATCGCTTCGAGTAGAGAATTACTGGCGAGGCGGTTTGCGCCGTGCACGCCAGTTCGTGAAACCTCACCGGCGGCGTATAAGCCAGGAATCGTCGTTTGTCCGTGCCAATCCGTTCGGACTCCACCGCATGAATAGTGTTGAGCAGGGACGACCGGGACCCAATCTCGGTCCATTTCGATTCCAATAGTGCTGAGTTTTTCGAAGATGGTCGGGAATTCGTGGACCAGGCTGGCCGACTCTAAATGAGTTGTGTCTAAATAGACGCACCAGGTTTGGCGCTTCTTCATCTCTGCGTCAATCGCTCTTGCTACGACATCGCGAGGGGCGAGTTCGAGGCGAGAATCATAGTCGTACATAAACCGCCGACCGTGGTGATTTCGCAGGGTACCCCCGGCTCCCCGAACTGCCTCGGTGATGAGAAAACTACGCATTTGGGGATGGAAAAGGGTGGTGGGATGAAATTGCATGAATTCCATATCCAAGATTTCTGCGCCGACGGCGTGAGCAAGGCCAATGCCATCACCGGTTGCAACCCGGGGGTTCGTAGTGTGTTGGTACATACGACCACATCCGCCGGTTGCGAGCATGACCGCCTTTGCGGCAAAGACCTTTTCTCCTAGTCCTTGAATATTCGCCTGACACCCTCGGCAAACGCCGTCTACGGTCAACAGAGAGGTCACAAATGCCTTCTCATAGATCGTGATGTTGGGTGACGCTTGGACAGCCGCCACCATCGTTCGCTCTACTTCCCAGCCCGTCTTATCGGCATGCTTCACGATTCGGTGGGTGCTGTGGCCCCCCTCCTTCCCGAGCGTAAGTTCGCCGGCTTCTTTGTCGAAGCGGGCGCCGAGTCCTTCGAGCCATTCAATGGCTGACGGGGCATTTTGAACGAGGTATCGAACGGCCTCAGGGTCATTGATATTGCCCCCCGCGACCAAGGTGTCCTGCTCGTGAAGGAGCCAATTGTCCGACTCGCCGACAGCGGCAGCGATGCCGCCCTGTGCCCACTGAGTGTTCGAATCACTGATCTCCGCCTTGGTAAGCACGCAAACAGTTCCGAACTCTGCTACCGAAAGGGCAAAACTCAGCCCCGCCAACCCGCTGCCGATGACTAAGAAATCATATTTTTCTGTGATGGCCACTATTGGTTCCTACGAAGAAATCTTGACAGCTTTGACTGCAATGTCGGATTCGATGATCGGCAGATCGAATATTAGTTTGCCGTCAAACCCAATTTTCACGTCAGACGACCGAATTTCCTCTCCCTTCCAAGTGTCCCACAAGACAACTTTCCACTTTCCGGCGGAGAGCCCATTGAGGGTGAAAATAGAGGCAGGGGCAGGGGCAACCTTTTCTTTTTGCACACAGACTTTAGTCCAAGTTCGATCTTCAACCCGGACCCAGGCGATAGCAACGGTATCGCCCACGCTAGCCCAACTAACCAGCGGAGGCGTGGCATGAGGATTCAGATCTCGGAAACGATAATTCGCCATAAGCCAATCCTGACCGGGGTTTGAGATCACAAGTGTATGCTTTCCGGCGGGAATCTGGACGGTGTAATTGCCGTCATATTTGTGCAAAGTGTCGCCCTTGGTCGATCCATCGAGGTCCGCAAAGTCTCGCGAGAGATAGCTAGAGCCATCCAAATCAATTTTGAGCTTTGCCCCGCCGTAACCAGAAACGCTGGAGACCATCACGTCA
>JAYVXG010000319.1:0-6000 GCA_043785475.1 Armatimonadota bacterium | reverse complement strand
TACTCGATTTGCGGTCGCGCTTGGTCAAACCGGACCTTTAAGTCAATTCGAAAATCGCTACCTGTGTACGGCACGTAAACGATCTTTGTAACATGGAGGCCGTTTCGCTCAAGATGCAATGTTACGGCTCTAGGAATTCCGGTTGACTGGGCAGTATCGACGCTAGCCTCAATGAACCTGAATGAAGGAGCCGTCCGGAAGAGTGAACCCATCTCCGGGCTTGAAATAGCACTAACCGCGTTGCTTCCTTCTCTCAGCGGTAGCCCCGTCGATGTCGGGGATTTCAACACCTCACGAAACTTCCCTTTCTCATCCTTTGCGAGAAAGGTCTCTATCCATTCCCCATTTGCAAAATCTAGACGCAAAGCGGCGTCATGCCCCTCAACAAGGATGGGGCTTTGCTTCTGGAAAACAAGAACAGCATGAATCGCGAGGGCTGAAATCATCATGTCTGTCCTTACTTGGCGAGGTTTGGATTATCGGCGAGATACTTATCTGCCGACGTTTTGTCAACCAAAACGGTAGGAAGGATGATTCTTCTTTCCTTTGGCTTGTTACCTTTCAGAATCTCGGCAGCGACCTGAACCCCCATTGCACCCGGCGTTGGATATTGGAACGTTGCATCCATCTTGCCAGCCTTGATCATGTCGACCACTTCCTTTTGGCAACCATCGATTCCGACAAACATCGGAGCCTTTCCAGTTGGATGGGCTGCATCCCACGCGAGTCGAGCACCAATCGCCATTTCATCGTTATGAGCGTAAACACAGTCGATAGCTTGGTTCTTTTGCAAGAACGTCTCCATATAAGATCGTGCTTTTTGGCGTTGAAATCCGCAGTCGTCTCCCTCAATAACCTTGATTCCTGGGAAAGTTTTGATAACTTCCATAAATCCGTCTTTTCGGTCATGAGTCGCGGTGACGTTGGCGATTCCTTGAATCATCAAGACCGTTCCCTTTCCGTTCAGCTTTGACGAAATAAACTTGCCTGCCTCTCGGCCGATCTGCTTGTTGTCGCCGCCGATGTAACAGGTGTACTTTTCGCCCTCGATATCACGATCGAGGAGAATCACCGAGACACCCTTATCGAATGCCTTTTCAACGGCTTTTGTGACCGAAAGATCGTTGGGTGAAACCAACATGACTTTCGGATTGCTGACCAAGAAAGTCTCGATCATGTTATTTTGAGTCTCAGACTTGCCCGATGCATCCTGAGTCTCGTACCGAAATTCCGAAGAGTGCTTGTCGGCTTCGGACTTAGTCGTGGCGTCGAATACCTTTCGCCAAGGGTCTTGCGAGTTTGCCTGAGAAAACACGACCAGCGGCTTATCTTTCGGGTCACCCGATGCCGTTGGAGTATTGCCAGTTGCCGAATTTGCCGAATTGCCTTCAGGTGCTGGAGAGCATCCAGCAATGATAAGCAGGGCGAGAAATGGAATGAGATTTTTCATGAGTCTTGATTGCGTCCTATACTTTGTAAATAAACCGCGACGAGAATGACGATTCCTTTCCAACCCATTCCCACATACGTGTTTACACTATTGAGGATGAGAAGGATGTTGAGGCACACAATAAAAAGTGCACCTAAAAATGTTCCGACGATGTTTCCGTAGCCGCCGACGAGCGACGTTCCGCCAACCACAACTGCGGTGATGGCGTCGAGTTCGAAGCTACCTCCCGCATCTGGCGCACCATTTGTGTTTCGGGCTGTATAAATAAGGCTTGCCATCGCCACGCACAATCCGTTGATCGCGTACGCACCAATTCGAACCTTCGTAATCGGAATTCCTGCATAGCGAGCAGCCTGGGCACCGCCACCAACCGCATAAACATGGCGACCAAAAACGGTCGACTTGAGAATCAGAATTGATACCAGAGTAAACGCAACCATGATCCAGGCATTGGTAGGCAACCCAAACCGCGGTGCTATAAGAAAATCGAGTTTGCTCCCCAGGCCACTGACTGTGCCGTTGTTGGTATAAACATACGCCATCCCCCTCAGGCTAACCATCGCCGCCAACGTGACAACGAAAGGCTGCATTTTGCTAAAGCTGATGAGCCCACCAATAGTGGCGCCAACTGTCGTCCCGATAACCAAAACAAAAGCGATTGTCGCGGGATTGGATCGCCCCGCAACGAGCCACGTTGCGCAAACGCAGTTCAGAAGTCCGAGCAGCGAACCGACGCTGAGATCGATGCCACCGGTCAAAATGACAAATGTCATGCCAACCGCCAGGAGCCCTGGGACGGCAAGCTGGTTAAGGATATTGGCAAAGTTTGCCCCAGAAAAGAACTGTGTTCTTACCTGAAAGAATGCCGCTGTCAAGAGAACCAACAGACCGACTAAGCCCTGATATTTCTGGAAAGTGGAAATCCAACTACTTTGTTGGGCTTGTGTCCGCATGGTCGTAGGTTTGGGTGGATTCTACCCATCTAAAACTATGCAAGAATGGTTTCTGGAGATTAACCATGCGGCGTTCACTCTTTGTTCTCACAACTGCCTTCTGTTTCGCGATTCTTGCGCAAATTATTCCCGCTCAATCGGGTTCTGGACCGTTGGGCAACTTGATTCAACCTCAGGATGGAATCAGCCGTCGCGAGTCCTCAACATTTCGTTTAGGGAAGGATGGCAAGTACGACCGAAATGCACCTCCCCTTGGCGACAATACCGAGCGAAGCAACTCAGACAACTTTCGAGTCGAAGCCGGCAAAACGCATGTCTTGATGGATGCAAAAGGGCCGGGAATCATCACCCACATGTGGCTCACTTTCTTGGGGCCGGAAATTCAGAATTGGGCACCCCAGGGTTCGGCGAATCACCAAGAAATGCTGTTGAGAATCTATTTTGACGGCGCAACAAAGCCCCAAGTAGAGGCTCCTGTTGGCGACTTCTTTGCCAATGCATTTGGCAAACGATCAGAAGTGGTCAGTCTTCCGGTCATCGTGGACGATGGCGACGCCTACAACTGCTTTTGGCAAATGCCTTTCCGCAAATCGTGCCGAATTGAAATCATCAACCAAAGCACCAAAAACATCAATCTTCTTTACTACAACATTGACTGGATCCAGAAGACAAGCTTGCCCAAGGATATGCCGTACTTCCACGCTCAATATCGGCAGGAATATCCCGCCGAGCACGGCAAGGACTACACAATTTTAGAAACAACGGGCAAGGGCCATTACGTCGGCACCGTCCTATCGGTTCGAACAAGGAGCCCAAGTTGGTTTGGCGAAGGCGATGAGAAAATCTACATTGACGGAGAGAAGGTTGCCTCGATCTGGGGAACTGGCACCGAGGATTACTTTCTCGCCGCTTGGGGCCTCAAGCGAAACTCCACGCCGTATTTCGGCACCTCGTACTTTGATCAGTGGGGCATCGTCGGCGGGCACACCAGCGCCTACCGTTGGCACCTCAACGACCCAATAGTATTTCAGAAAGGCATCAAGGTGACGATTGAGCACATGGGATGGATTTCGCCCGATGAAAACCCAGAACACCGGGCAATGAGCTGGAACGAGCGAGAGGATGACTTCTCAAGCGTTGCTTTCTGGTATCAAGCCGGGCCCTCGACATTTACGGCTCGAGCGCCAGATGCTAAGGCGAGAACCCTGCCGAGCATCGAGCGGGTCACGGCGTACGCCGCTAGCAACAACATGGTTATGCACGGAGAGGGCTCGGCTTCCCCACAGAATATGGATTTCTTCGATCACCCGCAGTTGCTGTATCAGCCAACAAGTTCGAAAGGTGCCTTTGTCGAGATTCCCATTTCGGTGAAAGAGAAAGAGCCGCTTCGTCTTGTGCTGAACGGATGTAAATCCTTTGATTTTGGTATTTACCAACCTTATCTTAACGGCGTCAAAATTGGAAGTCCGGTGGATCTCTATGCTGCTTCAACGGGCGAATGGGAGACCCACTTGATTGACTTCTGGCCCGAACCGGGAGAGTATACGCTCCGTCTGGAGTGCGTCGGCAAGAACCCGTCATCTCAAGGCTACTACTTGGGAATCGAATCCGTCCGACTCAGGGAAAGACGCCCCAGGGTAAAAACGTTGGGTTTCGAGAAAAACCTCGACTGGCGAACCCACCAACGATTGGGTGGGTAAGGATCCTTTGATTTCACCCTACGGAGTAGGAGGTGTCAGGGCCTTGTAAACTACCGCTTAGGAGGCTATGAACCAAAAGAAATATTCTGAATGAATTTCTAAATCCTATTCGTCGACGATTTGAGTTCGAATTCCCTACTCGTCTTACTGCTCGCAATCATTTGCCATTTTCGTCGTTGGGTTGGGGATTGGAAGCCGTGGGGATTCAACGCTGACATCTCTAGAACCACTCATGCCCGATTTAGGATGAGCTCGCATTTTTTTGCATCGAAAATAGGACTTCAGGACCATAAAATGGCAATGAGCAATCGGGAATCGGCGTTCAATCGGTTAGAACCCGAAAACAAGATGGACGGGAACAAGGAGACTAAACATGAGCAGAATTGTACAAGTAGATGGAGTTGATACTGTTGAATCAAGTTCAACTGCGGTGATCGTAGGCGTGTTGGCCATTATTGCCGCCGTTGTCATTGCGTTGGTTTGGTGGCAACCATGGGCCGCCCCAGTTGTCACCCCTCAATCGAATTCGACGACGGTCATCCACGACACCCAAACTCAACCGGCACCAAATTCACCACCCGTGATTGTCAATCCGCCGGCCGTTCAAGGTGGGGACACCAAAGTTAACATTCATAATGAGGTGCCAAAAACCGATTCGCCACCACCTGCAACTACTGGCAATACGCCTTAGATCCCAGGCTGAAAAAATCATGGGCCTCCCAACGGGGGCCCTGATTTTGCGTACTAGCCGCCCGGCAAAGCTAGCAACGTCGGAATCCTCTTCGAATATGGTGCTATTGCATCACCATCACGCACTGCGTGATCCACATAATAGAGTCCAACCGTGGAGTAATGGTTTCTTAGCGGCTTTCGATCTTCATCCCACCCACCACGACCATGCTCAAGCGTGAACAGCAAGCTCTTGGTAAACGGAACTGTATCCAAAATGTGCCATCGGTAGCAGGTGTTGTGAATGCCCCGCTTTTCACCACCCTTAATGTCATTGTCGTAAAACGTCACGCCAAAATAAGGAGTTTGAAAAGTGTGGCCAAAGTCCCAGGCGCCACAGAAGTAGTCTTCGCTACCCGTTCCTGAAGAAGACGGCTTTACTTCGCCATCGACATAGAAGTTGTCATCTCCTTCGCCCCACCAGCCATCACTGTTGGCAAGAACCGAGACAATAGTGCCAACAAAGTGCCCCTTTCCTTTCACCTCTGTGATCGTCAGGGGCACGCCCTTTGGAGCGGGGAAATAGTTCTTATATTGAGTATGAAAGTACAGGGCATCGCGCTGGGGTCGATCATACAGGCGGTAGTCAAAATTGTAGTAGTATGCGCCGACCGATTTTGGACCTTCATTCGTCACCGTGATTACCGCATGCTTTTTAAACGGCATCGGCCAATAGCAGTTGAGGGCCATTTGACCGCCAACCGAAACCGGAGCGCTATGGAATTCAACGTATGGATTCGGAACTGCGGAACCGGGTCCCTGGGCGAAGAAATCACCAATCGGACACTCAACGGCTGGAGTTGCAGCGTCATCCCATGTCATTCGGATCACGAGTTCACGAAGGTGGTCGGGAGATTCAGCCGCGATGGTCATCCAAAGGTGCGTAAATTCGCCGCTACCTTTTACGTCTGCGACAACCAGTGTCTGCCCCGGAGCAATGTTCCTTGCGTCTCCATTCTTGCCGGTTGGGTCGGCACTGGAGGCCTTATATGCTTTAAAGCTCTTGGCTTGAGCCAGATCGGCGGGCACCTGAGAAAAGGAGGTTGATACCCCCAAAAAGGCTAAAAAAGTAAAAAAGGTTCGCTTGGAAATATTCATCTTTGAAATCTGCTCCATCGTGGGGAGACGAAGCGGAATGTTACCCTTGCCTGGAATCCAAAAGATTTGT
>JAYVXG010000318.1:0-6014 GCA_043785475.1 Armatimonadota bacterium | reverse complement strand
CTTGTGGTCCGCGAGATACTGCATTTCGCCGTGATGGCCGAGGCCGAGCCAGTCGTGGTAGGCGTTTAGGGCGTGGGAGATTGGGACGGCGGGGGTGACGCCGACGGTTGTAAACCCGAGGCCGAGGGCGAGTTGCTTTAGGGCAGTGGTGTCAACTAAACCCATCCGAGTTTTATGATACTCTCGGACAGGTCAACCCATTGGGCTTCGGTGAGTTCAAATCCTCGGGAGGTTTCGAACAGGCCGTTGATCCTGAGGACTTCGAACACTTCGGCGCGTTCCTTTCGGAACGTTGAGCCGATGTTGTTGAGGAGGGTCTTGCGTGGCTGCATGTGCCCGGCTTTGACGACTTTATAGAATCCTTCGGAAAAAACTTCGTTGCGCGGCGTGAGTTTTAGCACGACGCTATCGACCTGCGGGGGCGGCATAAAGCACTCGCCCGGAGCTTTGATCACGAACTCGACTTTGAACATCGACTGGATATTTACGCTAAGCGAGCCGCGGTCGCGATTTTTAGGTTCGGCGACGATCTTCTCGCCAACTTCCTTTTGCATCATGAGCACGAGGGTGGATAATTGCGCCCGAACGTCGGAAAAACGCGCCAGAAGCGGCCCAGTGATGTAATACGGCATATTGCTGACGAGCACCCGTGGCTCCGGCAGCTCGCTCAGCATTTCGCCGAGGTCTACCCGGAGGGCGTCGCCAACGACGACTTTGCACGAGGGGGCCGAGTCAGCGAGAAGTTTTACCATGCGGGGGTCGAACTCGACCGCGGTCATGGCTTGAGCCTTTTTGGCTAAAAATGTGGTGAGGATTCCCGGTCCGGGACCAACCTCAAGGCACCCGGCGTAAGATCCTGCGGCGCATACGATTGCTTGAACGATGTCTGGGGCGCACAGGAAGTGCTGCCCCAAACTCTTATCGGCCTTTAGGCCATGCTTGCGAAGAAAACCTTTCAGTTCTCCCGCATCCGTTAAATTCACCGTGAAGAAAGGACGTGAACTGTAACGGCCTGTCGACCAAAACGATTGCATTGGGCGTTGGTTGCAAAACAAAGGTCAATTCGATTGCCTTTGATGGCGCTTCCGGTATCGGCGGCATACGCAAAGCCGTAGCCTTCAACGTACAACAACGATCCGAGCTTGATTACTCGAGGGTCAACGGCTACGATGCCGTATCGTGGGGCAATACCGAGTGTGGTTGTCCCTGCCCATCTGCCATTGGACGCTGGTCCTGGCTCGTAAGCGGAGGCTTTCATTTGCAGAGTTCTGAGCTTTGTAAATCCGCTCGCTCCACGACTCGTTTGGTATCCACCCTTTCCGATTAAGAAAGTGGTGTTTTGGGCGGGAACCATTTCCTGGCGTACCAGTTCCTTGTTCACAATTTTTCCATCCTTTTTGGTCACGGTAAAGACCTTTGTGATGGATCCATTTTTGCCTTCTTTGGCTTTGACGATACGACCGAGTCCAACCGTACGGCTGAATTCGTATACAACGTCTGCTTTTAACACGGACGTTTGAGTAACCGATTCGGTTACTTCACCTTTTTTGGCACCTGCATTCGCGATCATCGCGAGTGTAAGGCCCAAAACTGTAATACTCACCTTTTGGGAGTAGTTGCGCATTCGGGGTCACCTCCTATTAGCTTGGCTACGCATTCGGGTGCTTATTTGATCTTCCTCAAACAAACAAAAAATTGACGAAACGTATCTATTCTGACACGAAAGTATAGTGTCGGTCTACCCCGGCAATTTCCTCAGGGGGTTTTCCCTAGGTTCAATTGAACGTGGTTGAAAGACACGATAAAAGACCATTTGGAGGAGATGAAAAGGAGCGAGGAAATTCAGTTTGGCGATAGCCGCCAGCAGGTTGCCGCAACGAAAAGAGCAGTGGAAATCAAAAGTGTTTACATATATTTAGTTCGTTTTCCGAACTACTTGAATCAACTTTGAACCGTAGTAACCTGGGCGTTACTCTCGCCATGTTAAGGGTCGAAGTATCCAACTCCAAGCAAATATGCACATAACGGTCAGCTTCGCAGCGGTCGATTTTGGCTACTTCGTAGCTCGGTGCCACATCATGCTTTTCGTCTTACCTTAGGTGCATTAATCTAAACACAGGTAACTCTCAGCTACGCAGGGGTCGTTACCAGTGCACACCAGGTTTATCCAGACCCCAAAAAAAAGGGGAAGATCGAATGATCTTCCCCTCAATCTTTTCAGCGAGATAAATCCTGGAAAATTCGTTCCCCCAGTTGAAAGCGTGGACAAGTCCCTGGGAACTTCGTTCCTCCACTCCACATAAGACCGGCTACTTCTTCTTTGGATCGGCGGCTTTTTTTGGCTTTTCTTCCTTAACAGGAGCTTCGTCCTTTTTGGCTACGGCCTTAGCTTTGGCTGGCTTGGCGGCGGGGGCATCTCCTTCGGTGATCACTGCGTGCTCGATGAGGAAATTGGACACTTTTCGCGAAATTGAGCGGAAGTGGAGTTCTTGTAGCGAGTCATTCTTTCGCATGTGCTCGAGCAATTCCATTGCTTCGACTTGAAATTCTTGGGCCATGAAGAACAGCTCGCTGTTGAGTTCTTCATTCGTGATTTGAAGCTTTTCTTTGGCAAAGATTTCGCGGACGACCATTGCTCGCTCAACGTGGACCTTCGCTTGGTCTTGCCATGCTTTCACAAATTCATCCATCGTCATGCCGTTTTCTTGGGCGTACTGTTCGAGAGTCTTGCCGGCTTCTCGTTGCTGCTCTTGGATCTCGCCGAGTCGCTGGTTGGCGAGGGCTTCCCACATGTTATCGCTGACTTCGACCTTGGAGCTTTGGCGTAGGTTTTCGAGGAGCTGATCCTGAAGCATATCTCGCACCATTTGGCCCTTAGCTGCGACGATGCTGTCTCGCATTCGAACTTTTAGTTCATCAACCGATTCGGTCTTAACTGACTTCGCAAACGTATCATCGAGTTCGGGAAGGGTGATGGCGCTAATCGAATTGAGCGTGACTTGCGCTTGGAATTTCTTCCCTGCCCATGCCTTTTCGCTAAATGTTCCCGGGAAATCAAGCTCAAGGTGCTTCATTTCTTCGGCGGACATTCCCATCAATGCCTTGTCGAGGGTTGGGAAGGTCTGTCCAAGGACGACCATAAAATTCTTACCTTCGCCTGCTTCTCCGTCAAGCTTAATGTTGACCACGCCAGAGTCGCCGTCTTGGGCAGTTCGGTCGGTAATCGCTTCTCGGCTTCCCTGTTTCTTTCGAAGCTCGTTGATTTGAAATTCGACTTCTTCGGCCGTGACTTCGGTCGCGGGGTGGGAGGCGGGGAGGCCTTTGTATTCGGAAAGCTTGATCTTTGGCGGGAGCGGCACTTTGGCGCTATACGCACCGGTCTTTGCGGCTCGGTCGAGATCGGTGAGTTCAACGGACGGTCGGACGCCGGTGTCGGGCTGGACCTTTTCCATTTCCATGGCGACTTTGAACGTTCGATCAATCAAGATTTCTGAGGCTTTGCCATAGATTTCTCGTTCGTCGACCATCTTTTCAACCATCTGTTTGGGGGCATGTCCAGGTCGGAAACCTGGAACACGAACATCCTTGGCGATAGCCTTCAGGGCACGATCAAATGCGTCGGCGACCTGTTCAGCCGAACAAACTACGTTCAAAAGAACGGTACAGGGATTCAAATCTTCTCGAGTTACTTGCATGACAAAAAATGCGCTCTCAGCGGTAAATGGACTCAAAATTTTACCTCATTTAGCTTTCAGCTTTCAGCTTTCAGAGAAGATGAGGTGGACCACTAATCGTCAAAGGTCCTTCTCTGAAATCTCTGCTAGCGTTGGAAATTTGAATGGGTAGCCTTGAGGCTCCCGGGGGGAGATTCGGCAGGAACCAAGAACAAGGGAGGCGTCGGGGCCAATTAGCTTCCCTTCTAGCTCAATAATGAAGCTGGGAATGGGTGGAGCCCACGGACGGTTGTAAGTCTTCCGCAACCAAGCCATGAAGTCCCGATTAGGCGTCGCTTCCGGAGCGCAGCCGCAAATGATCTCCGGCGTGTCATGCTCGATCGCCCAGCAATAGATTCCAACGATGTCGTCGATATGAATCCAGGGCAGCCATTGCTTACCATTGCCTGCCGCTCCACCTGCGAACGCTTTGGTCAGTGGTATGAGGGTCTTGAGCACTCCCCCATGGCCAGACAGCACGACTCCGGTTCGAACCACCGTCTTGGCAATTTGCACAGAGCTTTTGAGACAAGCGTCTTCCCACAGGATGCAAACTTCGGATTGGAAGCTGCTGCCGGGAGGACTCGATTCGGTGAGAATTTCGTCGCCTCGATCTCCATAGAATCCAGTCGCCGATGAGTTGATCCACTTTTCGGGTTTGACCGTGCACTGGTTGATTGCGGCAGCGACGTTTTTCGACGATTCGAGCCTGGATTCAAGGATTTGCCGTTTGTTTTCTTCACTAAATTTGCAGGCAATCGAGCGTCCGGCGAGGTTGATTACGGCTTTGGAGCCTTCGATAACGCTTGCCAGTTGGTCCCAGCTTACTTGGTCGCCGTTGGGGTGACGGGTGACGATAACCACTTCGTACCCAGCTTCGTTTAGCTGGCGTTGGAGGGCTGATCCAATAAGGCCGGTTCCGCCACAAATTACGACTCTTTTTGCCATCTACTTGAATTACGACGGGAGACAGTCGGGAGTTTGGAGTTGGGAGATTTTCTTAGACTTCGAGAGGCGTCCCTTTTCTTCCGTGCGAGAATGGGCTTTTTTAGCCTCAGCACCTCGGCTTGGGAAGATGGGATTTGGCTAAATTCCTCCGTACTGAGGCATCAAATCAGGCCTAGCAGCTTGCGGCTCGTGGCTGGTAGCTTGAGGCTCGCAGCTTCCCTTCTACGCCGCTTCGTCGTCTGACCAGGCTCGCCAGTTGTCGCGGCCGTGGTGTTTGACTTCGTAAAGCATATCATCTGCGATGCGCACGGCGTTATCAACCGAGTCGCCTTGGTGCCACATTGAGAGGCCAATCGAGGCAGTGACGCGCATTCCGGTGTGGATGTGGTCCCAGTTGAGCAATCGAATTTCTTCGACGAGGGTTCTACCGATCATGTCCATTTCTTGGTCATCGGTGACATCGTACATGATAAGGAACTCTTCGCCGCCCCATCGTCCGATCTTGGCCGGATTCGACGTTGAATGGGTGAGACAATTCGCAAATTCGTGGATGACTTGGTCGCCAATTGCATGTCCGAATTTGTCATTGATTCGCTTGAAATGGTCGATATCGAGCAAGGCGATCAGGAACCGGGTGGCGATTCGCCGCTCGGAATATTGTTGCAGGGCCTCTTCGGTACCGCGTCGGTTCAGCAAACCGGAAAGCGGGTCATAACGGGCTTCTAGCTCGAGGACTTTGTTACGTTCGATGAGGGTTTTGTTTCTCATTCGGAGGACGTCTTGGTCAAAGCGATGACGCTCGACATCTTGTTGCATCGATACAAATTTTGCGCGGTCTTCGCCCCTTGTTTCCCATCCTTTTTTGGCTCGGGCAATGCTGCTATTCAAGTGGTTGTATGCGGCTTCGTACTCGCCAAGTTGGGCGTGGGCGATTGCCGACTGACGCAGCAAAATAAGGAGATTGCACCCAAATCCACCGGAGGCTTTGATCACCTCGATGAGTTCATCGGATTGGTCGCACAGTTCGCGCCATCTTCCGGCCATTTCAAGGAGGTTGCATCGCGAGACTTTCAACCGGATGAGGTAAGAGCTGAAGCTTTCCTTGATGCTTGATTCGAGCGCCGAAAGTTCTTCAAGTCCTTTGTCGGGACTTTCAGAAAAACCCGTGTGGACGGTGGATAGAACTCCGATCAGCAGTTGGATGTGGGGATCGCCTTCGGAAAATGTCAGGGCGTCTTGTATCGCGTTTCGAGCTTCGACGATGCGGGCTTCGGTGAGCGTTCCTTCAATTTTCTCTCGGATCGCTAATCGTGAATACACAGAAGCGATGTTGTAATACGCCTTGGGTCGGTA
>JAYVXG010000317.1:0-6029 GCA_043785475.1 Armatimonadota bacterium | reverse complement strand
AACCGGATTCGTTGGAACACGCGACATTATGAACGCCCTAACGAAGATTGGCCGAAACGACGTTGCTTTGCGGCTACTCCACAACACGGAGTTTCCGTCGTGGGGATTTAGCATCAAGAATGGTGCGACGTCGATCTGGGAGCGATGGGATGGTTGGACGCCTGAGAAAGGCTTCCAAGACCCTGGCATGAACTCGTTTGCCCACTATGCGTTTGGGGCGGTGGTTGGCTGGATGTATCGAGAAATTGGTGGGATCAACAACGCATCGGCTGGATTCAATCAAATTCAAATTAAACCCCTTCTTGATCCGAAGTTGGATTGGGTGAAGTCGAGCTATGACTCCGTTCACGGTCCGATCAAGGTGTCGTGGAAGAAGTCGGGGAACGGTCACTCGGTCGGCGTCGATGTTCCCCCGAATACGACGGCGGTTGTTTGGCTCGGTGACGAGAAGACGATGGTCGGGTCTGGCCACCACGAGTTTATGGCCAAATAGTTACAAGTCGGCAGTTAGTAGAGGATGAGGTGAAACACATTCCAGAGCTTGCTTCACCCATTTTTCTTTGTCCAAGGAGAACCTACATAAAGCCGTAACCTTTGTAGGTCTCGATTCCAAGATTGATCATCTTCTTAAGGTCACGCTCTATTTCTGGGGTGAGCGCCTTGATGTTGAAGCACGTGTTGCCTTTCAATATCCTCTGAAGCGACTCGGGAATCTCGTCTCTTAGCTCGGGGCAGACGTGAATCGGCATATAGTAGAAGCCAATAATGTTCTTGAGTTCGCGAAGCCCGGCGAAATAATATCCTTGGTGGGTTTCGCCATCAACCTCGATTTCTTTAGTGGACGAGAGGGAATACTTTCCGGGACTGCTGTCGATCTCCAGCACGTCTCCGAATTCCTGAAGCAAAGTCTTGAGCTGCTCGAACAGGAATTGACGTTTCTTATCATCCATCCTATTAGTCTATCGGACTCGACCGACGAGAAATCGGTTCAGGGGCACTCAATTCACCGTAAGCAATCAAATGAGTCTACAAAATTGTCTTGCTACTTTTCCCAAAATATTGTCTTTAGCTCGAACGTACCGTCGGACCTGAGATCGATTTGCGCGTAGGCAGGATCGAAGCCTTGGTTCGCCCCATTCCACCATCCGCCGCACACCGCACCAGAGCAAATATACGACGTTCCGGCGAAGTCGCATTGGTCGATCATGTGTGTATGTCCACTTAGGCAAAGTTTAACATTTCCTGCTTCTCGAAAAAGTTTAACGACATCGCGTGCATTGCTGACCTCGGAGGCATACGAGATTGGGAGCGTGTTGTCTTTGGCCTTTAGCCCTGAATCAGCCAGTGCGGTCACGCTGAGCATGGGCATGTGCCCGCAAACGAGGGTTGGCGTAGTCCTGTCGCTAAGGACTCCCTTCAGCCACTCGAGCTGTTCTGGATCGACAAGGCCCATGAATGAATTTCCGTTGCGATGGACGGTGTCGAGACCAACGATTCGCCATCCCGCCATTTTTTCTTCCCAGAAGCGGTTCTTCATCCCAAAGAACTCGACAGGGCGAGCTTTGCCAGAGGCAAACGACGTGTCCTTTTCATCCCATTGTTCGATGTCGTGGTTTCCGAGAATCGCTCGGTAAGGTTTCTTGAGGTTTTTTGCGGTGAACGTCCGCCAATTATTGAAGTGACTTTGGATGTCGCTTTCGGTCTTGTGGTCAATTGCCATGAGGTTGTCGCCCCCAAATAAGAACAGATCGCATCCTTTTGCAAGTTCAAAGGCTTTAGCGGCCCGAAGATTCACTTCTTCTATTGGCGGCAAATGAATGTCGGTGAAATAGGCAATTCTTAAGACTCTTTTGGGGCTTGCCGAGGAAGCGAGTGCGGGCAAGCTCAGAAGTGGTGACGAGCCGAGGAGAGTCAAGAGATTGCGACGGGTGAGGTTCATATCCTCATTTTAGTCACTCATTATTCCTTAAATGTTAAGGATTGCCCCGGACTTTTGAAGATCGGAAACTAATGATCTCGTCAGGAACGTATTTAGTCGTTGGAGCACGCCCTTGGGCTTGCCTTAGCGCCCACTTGAGGCGGGAAATTCACGATTTCGCAGTCTCGACTAACCGTCGAGACTTTTTTTTCAGTGCCCCATCTTCGACTTCATCGCTTTCATCGCAGCCTCGGTTCGGCTGTTGACATGAAGTGCCTTGAGGATATTACTGACGTGGTTTTTGACCGTTTTTTCGGCAATGCCTAATTTGTCGGCAATTTCTTTGTTTCGGAGGCCCTGGGCTACGAGTTGAAGGATTTCGTGTTCTCGATCGCTGAGGACGAGTAAGTCGCCTTCTGCTTCCGCGTTTCCGCCCTCTACCTTTTCAAACCGTCGGAAGTCTTCCACGATCTTGGTTGCGACTCTTGGCGTGATCTTGGCTTCGCCCTTGGCGGCCAAGCGGACGCTTTCGATAACTTCCTGAGGAGTAGATGTTTTGAGCAAATATCCCAGTGCTCCGGCCCTGAACGCTTCAAAAATCGTGTCATCGTCTTCTCGAATGGTGAGAATTACGACGTTTACGTCCTTCTCTTTTCTCAGGAGTTTCCGAGTCAGTTCGATTCCGCTCAGGCGCGGCATATTGATATCGGTCAGGAGCACCTCAGGAGCCTCGGAAAGGCAGGCGTCGAGAGCCTCCTGCCCGTCTCGGCAAACCGCGATGACATCGATATCGGGGGCGAACCCAAGGGTCTTTTGGATGGCTTTTCGATAGTTGTCTTCATCATCGGCAATGACTACGCGAATTTTTTCTGACATTTGTACTAACGATTATACGGAGTCCAGATAGAATGTTGCCAATGTCTTTGCTTAGCGTTTCTGATTTACACGTAGGATTTGGTTCTACCGAGATCCTACGAGGGGTTTCATTTGAGCTTGAACCAGGGGAAACGCTCGGTGTCGTTGGCGAATCTGGGTGCGGAAAATCGATGACCGGTTTCGCAATTATGGGCATGCTCCAAGCCCCTGGAAAAGTGACTAAAGGCTCAATTAAGCTGGATGGGCTCGAGTTGGTGGGCATGCATGAACGCGACATGCGCAAAATTCGTGGCCAAGATATTGCTTTAGTCATGCAAGACCCGTTCACGAGCCTCAACCCGATGATGCGAATTGCCGACCAGATTGCCGAGGCCTATCTTCTTCATGAAAAGATGACGAAGCAGGAGGCTTATCGACGCGCGGTGGACATGTTGGACAAAGTTGGAGTTCCGGCGCCCGAGTCGAGTGCTCGCAAATATCCTCATCAACTCAGCGGAGGTCAGCGGCAACGGGTAGTCATTGCAATGGCGTTCGCTTGTAACCCAAAGGTTCTGATCGCTGACGAGCCAACCACGGCTCTCGATGTAACTCTGCAGGCCCAGATTCTGAGGCTGGTGCGAGAACTCCAAGAGAAGGAAGGAACGTCGGTGATTCTCATTTCTCACGATATCGGCGCAATTGCCTCCATCGCTCACCGAATCGCGGTTTTTTACGCGGGGAAGATAATTGAAATTGGCAAGACCGAGCAGGTTTTGCGACACGCATCTCATCCGTACACTCGATCGCTCCTTATGTCCTTGCCGAGAGCGGGACAAGACCGATTGGAGAGCATCAGCGGCCATCCGCCAGACTTCGCGAAGTTGACCAACGAATGCTCTTTCGCTCCACGATGCGCTTTACGGATCGACAAGTGTTCCGCTGAACCCGAATTAACCCCCACATCCGATGGAACTTCGTGCGCCTGCTGGCGCAGCGAAGAGGTAAGCAAGCTCGAATTTGGCAAGAGCATTACCGAACTTGTTCAGGCGAAGTGAGGGCGTAAGACATCGCATGCGGCTCAGGGCAACGCTACGCTTAGGGCAGAGGGAACTGATTCACAACAATCAAGGCAATTCCACATGCTTGAGGCTTTTTGCTTCTTCGCTCATGGCTCTTCATTTCCCTGTGCCCTGATCTCTAAGTCCTGGCCCTCACAACATTGAGACCACCAGACTCCCTATTCGAGTAACTCGTGGGAAAATGTGGTGGTCTCGGTTATCCGCATTGTGCGGTTATAAAACTATGGACTCTTAATTCTTGTCCATTTTCTGCACGGCCACAGATATTGGGTACAAAGCCCTTTCGAAAGAGATCAGAGTACTGTCACCAATCTGTTGATCGAAGGCTGAGAGTCGAAAGCTGACAGCTACTTTGGTGTGAAACTAGTTCCGCAACCGCAGCTCCGACCGGCGTTGGGGTTTTCGAACGCAAAGCCACCGCCGATGAGGTTTCCGGTGTAATCGAACGTTGAACCATCCAGGAATCCCGCGCTTTTCGAGTCGCAGACAATGGTGATTCCGTCGACAATTAGTTCAAGATCACTTGGCTTTCGGCTCGTATCAAGCTTCATCACATACTCCAGCCCCGAGCAACCGCCGCCCTTAACTCCGAGCCGAAGGAACACGTTTTCCCGACCATCCTTGGCGACGAGTCGCTTGATGTGGTCCAGGGCTGCGGTGGTAATTTCGATTGGGAATGTGGGAGTATCCATGAGATTTATTTACTGATGAGCTGGGGAGGACGAGCATCGAAGAAGGTGATGTTTGACTTTTGCTCATCGAGCATGTCGGCGAGGGTTAAGTGGTCGATAACTGAGTCAACTGCCTGTTGAATCACCTGCCAAAGACTTCGAACCGAGCAGTCCACCGCGTGCGTGCAAATATCGAGTGCACCGCTGTGCTTACCGCAGAATTCAGCGTCATAAAGCCGCCCGCCGAGGCTGTGAAGGACGTCGCTGATTTTGATATCGTTGGGGGTTCGGGCAAGGGAATAGCCGCCCGACTGTCCGCGGGCGCTGGTGATAAATCCCTCTTTACGGAGAATCATGAGCAACTTTGCAGCGTGGGTGGTGGTGATGCCTTCGAGCCTGGAAATCTCGGGGATGGTCATGCTTTCCTTGTCGCCTTTACGGGCGATTTGGACTAGGCAACGGAGACCGTATTCTTCTTGCGCAGAGAACTTCATTTAATCGAGACCTAGAATGAGTTTAGCCTCGTCGCTCATCATTTCGATGGTGAAGGGAGGATCCCATGTGAGCTCTAGCGATGTTCTGCCAATTCCAATCGTGTTTCGGATAGCTTCCTCGACTTGCCCGGGGAGGATGCCTGCGACTGGGCAACTGGGCGAGGTGAGCGTCATCATCACGTGAACATTTTTGTCATCGTCAACCTGAATGTCGTAAATGAGTCCGAGGTCGTAAACGTTAATGGGAATCTCGGGGTCATAAACTGTGCGGATTTGCTCAATAATCTCGGCTTCGAACAAGCTCTTTTCGATGGTGGTCATCGTTCTTTTCTCTTCTTGTCGCTCGGGCACCGCTTTTGGCATCAATACTATTCTACGTCAAAAGGGTCAGTATCCGCGCTAGACTCTTGGGAACTCGGTGACCGCTGAAGAGAGGATTTCCTTCGGCTGGCTTCGCCGGGTCGCTCCAACTTTCGCCCTCCAGTTGACCCTGGGTTATAGTCTGTGACCACTCCGTGGTCGGTCCCTGGCAATGTGATGCTTTCTATTAACTTGATGATTCAATCTCTTTCGACGGGACAACTTAACGGATGTGGCCAATTTGCTCTATTTAAATGTCCGACGAAGCGAATGCAGTTTATAATTTGGACATCGCGGTAAAGCAGAACAAGACGTGGCAAGAGAAACTGAACAATGGCAAGGAGCCTTATGTCGGTGTGATGAACCGGGCGATAAGCGGAGTTCCAGCAGGTGGAATCATGCTCATTCCGACTCCTCGACAGGTTGATGACTACATTCGGGCAATTCCAAAGGGCGTCTCGAAAACTCAGCAGGAGATGGGAGCCGAGCTCGCGGCAAAGGCGAAAGCAGATGTCACCTGCCCGATGTGCACAGGAATTTTTGTTCGCATCTCGGCGGATGCAGCTCACGAAGAAATGTCGGCAGGGAAGTCCGAGGTGGCCCCGTTTTGGCGTATCATTCCGCCGAAGGCGAACATTCGAAAGAAGCTGAC
>JAYVXG010000316.1:0-6034 GCA_043785475.1 Armatimonadota bacterium | reverse complement strand
TCCCATGGTGGGAACTGATTTTGTCGAGGGTGTTGGCGGCGGGGGCGTTGCCCAAGCCGCCAAGAAAATGGCCAAGGATAAGGCGGTAAAAGCCGGCGGCGGAAGCCTTGATCAAATGCCAAAGGATGACTCTGGTCAGTAGTAATTGAACTTAAGTTCCTAATTTCGTTAGGCAACCGCAAATAATGGGCCTTGATTAATTGGCAAATGCGCACATAATTTTCGTATGCATTTTGCGACAAAGGCGTTGAGAGTTGGTCAAGATCCTGATCCGAAATATCGGGCAGTTGTTCCGCCGATCTACCAGTCATCAACGTTTGCCTGGGAGGACCTCGACCATATTCCCCCGATTGACTACTCACGTTGTCAAAATCCGACCCGCGAGATGCTCGAGAAAGTCATTGCGGCGCTCGAAAACGGAAGTTGTTGTACGGCTTTTAGCTCAGGAATGGCAGCAGTTGCCGCAACTTTCGCCTTGCTTCAGCAGGGCGATCATTTGTTAATGGCTAACGATATTTATGGCGGCACGTTCCGCCTTGCCGAAAAATATCTTCCGCGAAGCGGCGTTTCGTACAGTGGCTTCGACGCCCAAAATCCCGAGAGCATTCGGCCACTGATCCAAGCCACATCTAAACTACTCATTTTTGAGGGTCCGACCAATCCGACCATGCGAGTACCAGACATCAAAGCAGTTTGCAATATTGCTCATGAATATGGCCTGATCGTAGTCTTTGACAACACGTTTGCCTCGCCCGCCTTGCAGACGCCACTCGATCTTGGTGTGGACATCGTTTTGCACTCCACGACGAAGTACATATCTGGCCACTCCGACGTTGTCGGCGGTGCCACGATTACCAATAACGAGGAACTGGCGTATTTCATTTACGAGTGGAACAAAGCGCATGGCTCCAACCCGTCGCCGTTTGATAACTGGCTTTCATTGCGCGGAGTGCGATCGCTTTCGTGCCGAATGGATCGTCATTGCAAGAACGCGATGGCAATTGCCGAATATTTAGAATCTCATCCGAGCGTCACAAAGGTTCATTATCCAGGATTGAAATCCCATCCTGATTACGAAATTGCGAAAAGGCAAATGTCCGATTTCGGCGGTATGGTTTCCATAGAATTTGCGACTAGCGAAGAAGCGCGTTGGGTCGCCGAGCACGTGGAAATTTTCCTTCTCGCCGAGTCTCTCGGTGGTGTTGAAAGCTTGATCGCTTACCCACCACTCATGTCTCACGCAACGATGACCGAAGAGCAGAGGGTTGAAAGAGGAATTCCTCCGACGATGTTACGGCTGAGTATCGGTATCGAAGATGTCCGAGACTTAATCGAAGACCTTAAACAAGCGATTGCCAGTGCTCCGGTAAAAGTTACGGCAAACGTGTAATTTCTACCAGAAAAATGACCCTTGAGTTAATAACTCAAGGGCATTCTTGGCTTGATCTAGACAGGCGACTTAGTTTCTGCGTCCGCCTTCGCTTACGGCTTTATTTCTTGCCGTATCGGCCGGGTTCGGGGCCGATGCTCCGCCCATATGAGCTCTCATTTGGACTTTTTGGTCCTCTGGAATGTTCAAGTTATCAATTACTTTTTGGCGATTCGCATCGGCCGCTTTTACTTCGGTAGCGGATGGCTGTCGGTTATCACTTTCACCACAACCTGCTATCACGGTGATCACGAGCGTGCCCAGCGCGATGCCAATGAGTTTAGATTTGTTTGTCATATTTGTTCTGTGTGGAGGTTACAAAGGGGTGGGTGCTCCTGTATTCGGGTGAGCAGGAGCAACTTCGGTGAAAGAGTTCTCTAGAATGGCTCTTGTGGGTAGTACCAACCGTATGTCCAGCTGGCCGATGTAATTCCGCCTCGTTTGACATATATGTTCTTGAACCACTTGAGGCCGCCTCGCTTGATGGCCTTCGCGTGACCGTCGGTGTAGCCGAAAACGCCGGTTTGGCTGTATCGATAGCGTGGGTGTGCAGCGCACTCCCATGCTCCTGCATTGCTACTGTTACAATCTGTGTCGTAAGTAGGGGAGTAAACTGGCGAGCCGGGTTGCTGAGAGATGTCTCCGTCTCGGTAAACCGTATTTTCGTTGCCAGGGGTAGTCGCGATGGAATCGATGTACTGGAATTGCCAGTCAACAAACCAAGGGTAGTTCCACTTCGTGCTTGGATTGTTCAAACCCTTCGTTGCCACGAGAATCTTCTCGGCTGGGGCATCGATTTCGGTTTGGGAGAGGGATGGAAGAACTTGTCCGTTGCCATCAAACCAAGGTTGACCGCCGTCATAGTTATCCGCACAAATAAGTCGATTTACACCGAAATAGTATCCTTCCGCGGCTGGATCAGTCTGGTTGACGGATGGTCCGGCGACGTCCTTAAAGATTCCATCTTTACCAGTACAGACTCTTTGGTTGAGAGAGTCGGTTGATTGGTCGCCGCTCTTGACATACGGGAACGTCGTGGTTGTCCAAGTGGTATGCGGGTGGTTGATATCGCTGTCGCCATATTCAGCCATTGGGAAGACGTCATCGACGTCACCACAATACATGATCAGACCAAGGCTGGCCTGCTTGATGTTGCTAATGGTAGATGCTTTCTTGGCCGCAAGTTTTGCCTGTGCGAAAACTGGGAATAGGATTGCTGCGAGAATCGCGATAATCGCGATGACGACGAGGAGCTCGATTAACGTAAATGCTCGGTGTTTCATGTTTTCTCTTCTTTGAGTGGAGGTGCGGTTGAATCCCTTACATCAAAGGTGCAGGGGAAGATTATTGAATGTTGTTGGGGTTTGACGCCCCGGATCATGGCGAGAAGGGTCTCACTGGCGCACTTTGCCATATCAAATATGGGTTGGCGCACGGCAGTAAGGCGGGGAGAAGTTGTTTCGCAGTATTGGGTGCTATCGAATCCGACCACACTGAGCTCACTTGGAACGGAAATGCCTAATCGTTTTGCTTGGGAAAGGATTAGGCCCGCGAATCGCTCGGTCCAACAGATGATTGCGGTTTCGCCGGGGTGGCTTTCCCACCATGGGCCAAAGCACTCACCATGCCAGTCCCACTCAGCGACCGTGCCGGAGTATGAATTGCTCGTTCGTTTCGACAAGGCCTTCTGGAACCCTTCCACCCGGGCTATGCAGTCTGGAGTGAGTCTTTCCTCAACTTCATGGACGAACAGAAATTTTCGATGACCGAGTTCCCATAGGTGTTCAACCGCCAAGTCAATTCCTCCGTCGTTATCACATGAAACAAAAACAGCTTCGGACGGTTCTTCGGGCGCCACTGCGTTCATCGCAACGATTGGGATCGGACTTTCGTGGATGATTCGCAGAGACTCTGGGTCCCGTGTAAGCTTGCACCACACTATTCCTTCGAGTAGCCCATCACCGAGGGATTCCAAAACGTTTTCGTGATCGAGTTTCGGAAGGATGGCCAGACGATATTCGTTGTTAAAGAGCGAAGAGGCAACTCCGTCTAAAAGGTGAACATAGTAAAGTGGGCCACCAGAAATGTTTGATAAATGTTCGAACAAGAGTCCAACGGTGTGGGTTCGCCCGGTAAGCAGGCTACGAGCTAAGGCATTTGGCTGGTAGTTCAGTCGCTCGGCAGCCTCACGGATTGCGATTGCTCGGGCAGGGCTGACGCGCACTCCTTCTCCCCGGCCATGAAGGACTTTTGAAACTGCGGTTCTGGAGACCCCTGCAGCTAGGGCAACTTCTCGAATGGTGGATGACATAGAGGTTGACCTTACCTTTCGAATGTCGCGGCATTTCGTGAAATCATCGATCCAGTTTTTAAAACACATTTGAGTTCGTTCATGGCCATGTCTGTTTCCCTACCGATTCTTTATGATTGACGCGTCAATTGATTGATCCGTCAATCACTATACACCAAAATACGAAAACTTGCAAATATTTTGCAAATACTATTTATGTGGGTTCAGAGGATCCGACTTGACCACCTATTTAGGGGACAAGGGTCTTCGCCAACATGAGCAGACAGGTTCACGAATCCGATTCTAAAAGGGTGTCTGAAAATGATTGCAAAGTTGTTCCCGAGTTTGGTGAACACTATGGGGAAACTGAGAAAGCTAATGCTCTTTGGGCCAAGGGCTGCTCGCCGGGAGAACAGGAACCTGTCGAAAATCGAGTCGCCTGTTTGGTAAATGCCAGTCGGCGACGATTTGAAACTGTTTTTGATGTTCTCGGTGAAGGTGTGGTTTTTCAAAATCGACACGGGCAAATTGTCATCAGTAATGACGCCGCCGCCGAAATTTTGGGTCTTACGCTAGATCAACTCGAAGGAAGATCGTCGGTCGATCCTACGTGGCAGGCGCTGAAGGAGGATGGATCTCCATTTCCAGGGGACCAGCATCCCGCAATGGTTACTTTGAGGACAGGAGTACGGCAATCGAATGTTCTCATGAATGTTCTGAAGCCAAATGGTACAAGAACTTGGATCAAGATCAACTCAATTCCAATCTTTGAAGGTACCGATACGGAACCTTCATCGGTTGTTTGTAGCTTTTGTGATGTGACCGCGATCAAAGAGTCCGAACAAAGACTGAATAGTGAATTGGTTGCGCTCCGGCAACTCCATTCTCAAATCGAAGCTCGAAGGCGCGGCCTGGAAAAAGCGAATCAAGAACTTCGTGAAGCCGCAGATATCGATCACCTCACTAAGTTGAAGAATCGTCGAGGGTTTTTCGAGCGATTGAGTTCTGATGTTGCGCAAGCATCAAGATCCGGGGTTCCTTTGTCAATGCTGATCCTTGAGATTGATTCTTTTAAGGCAATGAATGATGAACTTGGCACAGAAGCCGGCAATGAAATTTTGGTTCTTGTCGGTCAGGCCATGAAAAATACCTGTCGATTGTCAGACTTTCTGGCTCGATATCGAGAAGAGAAATTTGTCATGATTCTTCCTCACACGACTCTTCCACAGGCGTTAAATCTCGCCCAAAGGTTGGTCGGAATCGTTTCTGGAATCGAATGCAATACGCAATTAAGTGCATGTATTGGGGTTGTTCAATACTCAGTGGGTTCGTTGTCAAACGAATATGTCGAGCAGACTGAGGAAGCCCTGTTTCGGGCAAAAGCAACTGGCCTTGGCACCTGCTATTGCGACGCAATTTGATGAACCAATCCCTGCGAGACGTCCTTCGCAGGGAGTTTCTTTGATGCTACTTTCCGCAGCAACAGCCTGAGCATGTACAGTTCTCGCACTTACAATTTTCGCAACAATAGTTCATTTTTGTCCTCCCGAGCGCAGCAGATTTCGTGAGATGAAAAGTATGTGGCTAGCTCCGATTGGGCTTCACGGTTAACCGAGCAAAGCACGTTTTTGCCCCGCTTTTCCATCTTAACGAGACCTGCATTTCGCAGTTCCTTCAGGTGGAAGCTCAGAGAGGACGGAATTTTCTCCACCCCCATTACGCAGCAACAAACTTCGCCAACCGTTGGCCCCGACGGACAAAAAGCGTCCTCTTCATCCTTGACCTTGATTCCACAACAACTCTCGCGAAGGAAGTTGTAGATTCGCAGACGGGTCGGATCCGCCAATGCTTTCATCATCAAAACGATCGATTCTGCACTCACGTAGGTATTATACGCCAATAGTTCTATAATTGTAGAACTATTGAAGTAAATCTCGAATGATGAACTTCCATCCGGGTTTCGCTGACTTAAAGAGAATCAATTTCGAAGACTTTTGGATTTTGACGACAACCGCAGTCCATTGGTCCACTATCGCCGATGCCTCGTTGTCGAAAGACGTCATGTAACGGATTTGGACGGGTCGAGGATCGCCTTTCGCCATCCCGGTTTTCTTAAGAATCTCGGCCATGACTTGCTCGGCCGAGGAGTTTGGAGTAAGGCCCACCGAGTCCACCCTCTGACCACTCAACAGACCTGGTCCTGACCGAACCGCTTCCTTGATTTGCAAATTAAGCTGATTGTCAGGGGTTGGAAAAGGAACAAGCCAAGTCGGAGAGACATCATAGAATCGAGCCCAAAACTGTTGACCTTTGTT
>JAYVXG010000315.1:0-6040 GCA_043785475.1 Armatimonadota bacterium | reverse complement strand
GCGAAAGTGATTTTTGGATTGAGCGGGTCGGCAATAATCGAACCAAACTCGTAACCAGGGTGCGGCAACCAGTCGAGCGGTGTAATCGCACCAAAATTGCCACGACTGGCGGTGCCGATTGCCCCGCTATCTTGTTGAGTCGCGTAGATCCAGTAGGGATATTGATTGTCGCAGGAAATGTGATACACCTGGGCGGTTGGCTGGTTGTACCACGAGCTCCAGTTGAGGCCACCATCTTGCGAAATAGTCGCGCCTTGGTCGGTTCCCAAGAACAAGCGATTGCCTTCGGTGGGATCGAGCCACATTTGTTGCGGGTCGTCTCCGCCGGGAGCGCCCTTGAAGCCAGTAAAACTCTTGCCGCCATCGATTGATCGGTAGCTACAGGTACTGATCACATAGACGACATCTGGGTTCTTGGGATTGACATAAACTCCGCAGTTATAGCCGCCCTGACCGTTTGCAACCCTTCGGTCTGCCGCATCCATTTGCCGCCAAGAATCTCCGCCATCGTCGGATCGGTACAGGCCGAAATTCCCGACGATAAACATTCGCTTTGCCTCGGTATTGTTTGCTATCGCCACGCATGTTCGCCCGGTCAATCCGGGAAGACCGTGACCGGAAATTGGCTTCCAAGTTAGACCTTCATCTTTGGAGAGGAATAGCTTGGTTGAGTTCCCACCGCCTCCGCCTCCTCCGTTCGGGCCACCTCGGGGTGCGCCCGGTACGTTATAGTGCCGAACCGTTGTCGCCAGCATGACGGTGGGATGGTCCGTTGCCCATGCAATCTTTTGAATTCCGATTTGCTTGTCGACAAAAAGCGTCTTGGTCCAGCTTTTTCCGCCATCGGCACTGCGAAAGACGCCCCGGTCTTCCGATTCCTCGCGGATGTTTCCTTGTGCGGCAACCATCACCAAGTCTGGATTGTGAGGATCGACGAGAATGGATGGGATTTGCTTGGTCGCATCCAACCCTAAATGTGTCCAGGTTTTCCCCGCATCAACCGACTTGTAAACCCCGTTTCCTTCGTTGATCGTGCCGCCGGTAACAAGATCTCCCATGCCCACATAAATCACATTTGGATCCGAGGGAGCAACTTCAATCGCCCCTACAGAAGACGCCTCTTTGAGGTCGTCGAATATCGGATACCACGTTGTGCCCGCACTGGTTGTCTTCCATACTCCACCGGCCGGTAACCCCATATAAAAGGTGCCTGGCTGGCCGATGGCACCGGAAACTGCCGAGACCCGACCGCCGCGAAATGGACCAACGCTTCGCCATTTGAGTCCGGACAAAAGGTCTGGTTTTACCGGCTGAGCAATTGCGAAATGAGCGGCTCCAAACAGAATGAAAGCAACGCTTGCCGAGCGAGCCGAATTAACAAACGACATATTGGATATGTTACGTTAAGAGACCGACGTTAAGTTTCTCGTATACTTTGAAAAACTGATGGCTGAAGCAACCTTTCCGAAATTGAGCGACTTTAGTCCAGAAGAGTTGATGCGCTTGGCGGACGAACACGACGACTTTGCATTCGGCCTTGCATTTGGCAATCATCCGCAAATGGTCGCGGAAGACTCCTTCTACGAAATCATCACGGGGATCAAAGACCCCTTTGCAAATATGGCGTTTGGGATGAACGTCCCTGATGCCGCGTCTCGAGTCAAATCTATCACGAAAAAACTTGCCTATCTCAGCGCTCCCGGATATTTTTGGGTCGGGGCACATACCAAGCCCGATAACCTTGAACAAATCCTGATACTCAACGGATGGCAGCACCTTGCCTCTCCTCCCGTTATGATTGTTGACCTGAACATGCTCAACAAAAATCAAGTTAATGCCGACATCGTACTGAAGGAAGTAAAGACCGACGAAGATTTGATTTTATGGCAAGAAACAATTTCGAAAGGATTCAACCTCAGCCTTCCGGTTGCTCAACTGTTCGCTGAGCCCGACGGCAAAAAAATGAAGTACTTCACCGCCTTTATCGGAGGCGAGCCGGTTGGAACGACAGCGCGGATCATACACCGAGACGTGCCCGGAATCTATTGTGTCTCTACCTTGCCCGAATTTCGGCGCCGAGGAATTGGAGCCACGGTGACCCTCTTACCTCTCCTCGAGGCGCGGCGAGAAGGCTATCAAATCGGCACCCTTCAAGCATCCGCGATGGGTCTGCCGATCTACACAAAACTGGGATTCAAAGAAGTTTGTCGGATTAAATTGTACGGATACGGATTGCCGTGAAACGAAGCGACATTAACTATTTGATTGATGGGGCGACTCAATGCTTCGTGAGAAATGGTTGGGCGTTGCCGCCCAATCCCAATTGGGATGTCACGGACTTTGGACTAGGCGATTGGAAGACCTTCGGACTCGTGCTAGTTAACCTCGCCAACGAACCGGAGTACTGCGAGAAGTTGATGTACGTTCAGCGAGGGATGGTCACTCCGGCCCATACCCACGCGAGGAAAAAAGAAGATATTATTTGCCGGTGGGGCGAACTCCAGATTGCGGTTTGGAAGGGGAAGCCTGGCCAGAGCACACGAGATGAATTCTCAATCAATGTCAACGGTGAGCCGCGATCCATCATGAGTGGTGACCTGATTAAACTCCAGGCTGGCGAACGGGTTACGCTCGTGCCGGGCATCTACCACGAATTTGCCTCGACTTCGAACGAATGCATCATCGGCGAGGTATCGACCGCCAACGACGACCTGAACGACAACTTCTTCATCAATCAGTCAGTCGGAAGGTTTACTGGGATCGAAGAGGATGCTCCCATAGTCGTAAAATTAGTCAACGAATAATTGGAACTCTGTCATTCCTCTGGGCATTGTGAAATTATGATCACCCCCCTTTTCGCAACCGCCATTTTCGGACAGCAGAGCAAACTCTTGGGTAATGCCGCCCCTGAGTTTATCGGCAAAGAGTGGTTGAATGTCGAGCGTCCGCTCAAAATGTCGGATCGGATCGGCAAAGTGACCCTCGTCTATTTCTGGACATTTGCCTGCTCAAACTGCCAAAATAACCGTCCTGCCGTCCGTCGTCTATCGGAAGGCTTCAAGAAGGAAAGAGTGGAGGTCATTAGTATCCATACTCCGGAGATCACTGAAGAACGCAACGTCGCCAACGTCAAGAAAGCGGTTGCGAGATTCGGTATCAAGTATCCGGTGCTGATCGATAGCTCATCCGCGAACTGGAAGGCGTGGAAGGCCGACGCATGGCCCCTGTTGTATATCGTCGATAAACACAACAAGGTCCGCGCAAATTGGGTTGGCGAGCTGAACTTTGGCGACCAGAACGGTGAGGCCGAAGTGTCTAAGACTATCCGGAAGCTCCTCCAAGAAAAATAGAGACTTTCTTTACGTGTTGCCGAATTGAGGATGAGTCAAAACTGAAATAAGCAAAACGATAAGAAAGAGCGTACACAACGATCCGGCTAAGATCCCAAATACTGCGCGACCCTTGCCTGTCTTCGACGGGTTCTTTTTCAAATCTTTTAGTGCGACTATGCCCAAGATAATCGCAATTGGGGCGAGCGGTAATAAGATCGCGAAGATTCCCGCGTAACCAGCGGCCACGGCCCATGCCGAAGGATTAACCGAGATTACAAATCGCAATGGATCATTGTTGGAGTCGCCAGGCTGACCCTGCGGCCTCGGATACTCGTGCATCTGGGGCGGTGCATTGATTTGGGTTTGGGGCGGAGGCGTAATGACATTTGGAGCGTAAAGCTCTTCAGGTTGCTGGCCCACCACTTCGTTCGATTCATCGCTATTCATTTGGTTTATCCTACTACTTTTGCAATAAGTGCTTCACTTGTCGCTACGCAGGTTGTTCCAGTTTGCCGCCGCGTTGAACACCATTGCCCACGAGCCGTGGGTTGATTGCCGCCACATGGGATTGATGGCAAACAAAAGGACATTGCCTTTACCCACTGGGCATTGGATGAGTGCAGCCTTACCTGCGAGCTCTTCGCCTTTATCGAGGGCACCACTTAACAGCAGCTTATCAAGGGGCGCAAATCGGAGCAATATTTTGGGTCGCGTGGCTGGAGAGTCTTGGCCTGGAATCACCGGAGCAACATCGCCGGGTTTTGGTCGCAAAGCGTACGGTGGTCGGCCCTGAACGACATCGGAGTCGGTCAAATCCCCGCGCCCGCTCGGCCTCGTTGAAACTGCGTTATTGCCTCCGCCTCGTCCACCAAATCCGCCACCGCCTCCAAGCGAAATTAACGGAGTCTGGTTGAAATACACTCCCACCGTTTCATCATAGGTCGCGGTTATGGGATTCGTTTTGGCAAGATTGTCGGCAAGAAAGACTCCGCCAGGGGCGAAGAGTGCTTTTGGCTCGGTAATCGTGACGCCACTGACCAGACCGTACTGAATCGGGACGGAGCAGTTGCTTCCGATGCACATAAATAGCCCGCCTTCGTTAAGGAACTTTTGCAGATTCATCATGCCTTGCAGTTCGATTCCGCCTCGGATGTTGTCTGTATGGGCAACGCCACCAAGGTGAGGGAACCCGGGAAGGGGCTTCCACGGAATTGGCTCGCCATCTTTGCTCACGCCATTAACGATGCTTTGAGCCGAGCCACCGGTTGGCGGCAAGATGATTACGTCATATTTGCTTTTCAGGTCCGGCGTATCACGCAGGTCATGGGTTGAGATATAGGTGTAGGGAACTCCGGCGGCGTCGAACGCCAAGCGGAACCAACCCTCGTTTTGTGTATTTTGCCAAGTGTGAACCAAAGCGATTCGGCCCATCTTCGATTTGTCGATCGGAAATGGCACCGCTTGTTCCCAAATTGCGGCGCTGGAGCCTTCGGTCTTCGATAAGACGGCATTGTTTGTCAAACGAGTCGTGGTGACATCAAACAGTGGACCCAAAGTCCAACCGGTGTCGTCGTAGGGTGATGGATCATCGGCCCGATAATACTGTTTATCGAGCAGCATATCTGCCATTCGGCAGTACGGCTGGTCCATCCTCACAACCAAAGAACCTTTTGCAAGTACCGACCCATTCTGGATCACATCCTTAGTAAGCGACGTCACTTCGACGCCTTGCCGATTCATCAAAGTTTTGAGTTCACCAAGGTTCCATTCTCGTCCCTGCTTTGCGGATAACACGTATGCGGCTGGCCCCTCAGTCCATGGCTTCATTACGCTCCGCTTGGACTTAAGATAGTAGTTGTGAAGGAAAAGCTCCTTGTTCGATGCGACATTGTGCATTCCCATGAGCAGCGCCGATTGCATCAAATTCGTGTTGTTGCGAATTGACCAACGAACGCTTGGGAACGGTGGGTTCGGTCGGAACCATTGTCGTGATGCATCATCACCGGAGAAACGAACACCCGTGTCTGCCCCGTTTCCGCCTTGGGTCTCATAAAATCGACCGATCGCGTTATGACCGTTGGCAACGTAAAACGCGTAATTGGGTGCCCATCCATCGTAAAAACCGTGGGTCCAAACCCCCGGTACCCCTCGCTTGGTCATTTCATCAACTTCGTGATACGCCATCGTATGCCACTCACTAATCGTGATAGGATCGAGCCAGGCATTGTACGGTCCGGTTCCGCTCGAAATATAAAGGTACGGAACGGATTCATGCAGATCATGGAGGACGGTGGGGTGAAATTGGAGCCAGGTCTGCATCAGGTTCTTGCTGAGCGCGAGTCCCATTCCGACGTTGTCGCGGTTGTTGTCGTGAGCGACATATTGGCCCCAGTAGAGCAGCGGGATTGCGGGTTTGGTTGGGTTCTTCTTGCGATAGAGGTACGTATCAACGTAGCGATCTCTTCCGTCGGTATCGAGAACCGGAGTGAGCATGACAATTGAGTTCTTTCGAATTTCTTGGATATACGGGGATTCTTCGACGGCCAGGCGGTAGGCCAATTCCATGAGCATTTCTGGAGGACCCGATTCGGGAGAGTGCATTCCGCCGGTGGCGTAGTAAATCGGGAGACCCTGTTTGATCAGTTTGTCGGCCGCTTCGTCTGCACCATTGAGGTTACCGTCACCCTTGTAGTTCACGAGCTTGCGCG
>JAYVXG010000314.1:0-6042 GCA_043785475.1 Armatimonadota bacterium | reverse complement strand
AGCTGAGCCTATTTGTGAACTGTACTGAGTCCGGGAAAATCGATGCGATTTCAACTGCAATCTTCAATGATAATGGACTGTCGCGGGTTGTCCGCATGCACAACGGCAACGAAATTGCTTATTCTGAATGGAAGGGAAGCAAGAAGAAGATTATTGAGTTGACTATTGTCCAACCGACCTGCTCAGTTCGCCCAATGTGGGCTGGAGGCATTGAATGGACGATGCGAAACGATGTATACGCAGAAATCTATAAAGCTGACAAGTTAGCCGCAGACGCCATGGTGAATGAGAAATGGGAGACTGCCGCCAAATATCTAAATGACTCCCTACATTGGAAACGAGAGTCTGAAATCCAAGGTTTTAGTGGATGGGATCAAGGCCAAACATTGAATGACTTGGAGAAGGTTAGGAAGCATATTCAAACAAAATAGATGCTCAATTAATCAGGCGCCCCCTTCTCGAGATGAAGGGGGCCATTTTGCTTTTCGAAGGAGTTTTTTAGGACAAATCAATCCATTAGCTAACAGCACTCGTTCAAAACATGAATAGGCTAGCCAAAAACGTCTAAGGTAAGAAAAGAACCGTGAGTTTTAATGTAGCGGGCGAGCCATTCCTCCCGAAGTCGGTTCTCGCCCTTCGAGACTATAACGCCAAGAAATTTGTCGCCGACCTTATCGCCGGAGTGACCGTTGGACTTGTCGCCCTGCCCCTCGCCATGGCGTTTGCCATTTCCTCGGGCGTGTTGCCTCAATCCGGCATTTACTGCGCAGTGGTTGCAGGATTCCTCATCTCCGCTCTGGGTGGTTCAACCGTCCAAATAGGTGGCCCGACGGGCGCCTTTGTGGTGGTCGTGGCGGGAATTGTCCAGAAGCACGGAATCGACGGCCTCTTCATGTGCACGATGATGGCCGGAGTCTTGCTCATGGTCTTAGGGATCACGGGCCTAGGGACCGCGGTAAAGTTCATCCCACGCCCAGTTGTCATTGGATTCACTAACGGTATCGCCGTGCTCATCGCCAGCACTCAGATCAAAGACTTCTTTGGCCTGAAAATTGACCATCCTCCGCGTGAATTCCTACCGAGAATCGAGGCAATCGCAAGCCACTTTGGCACAGTCTCAGTTACCACGACCGTCTTGTCGGCCAGTAGTCTGCTGGCGATAATTCTGATTGCAAAATTCGTCAAAAAGGTGCCCGGCTACATCGTTGCAATGGTTGGCGGCACAGCCTTCGCGTTTGCATTAAAATTGCCAGTTGAGACCATCATGACCAAATTCGGTGGGATTCCGAGCGGACTGCCGCCATTCAAAATACCAACATTTCGAGCCGACTTGATTCTGCCGTTGCTCGCTCCAACCCTCACAGTTACCATGTTGGGCGCCATCGAATCCTTGCTTTCAGCCGTCGTAGGTGACCGGATGACGGGTGACAAGCACAATCCGAATATGGAGCTTTTTGGTCAGGGAGTTGCCAATTTCGTTTCCCCCCTGTTTGGCGGCCTTCCCGCTACTGGGGCAATAGCCAGAACCGCAACCAATATTCGAAGTGGAGCGGTCAGTCCGGTCGCCGGAATGATCCATGCGCTCACCCTTCTCATCGTGCTCCTCATCGGGTCGAACTTGGCGAAGCACATTCCGCTGTGCGTCTTGGCTGCGATCCTCTTCGTGGTCTCCTACAACATGGGCGAGTGGAAGGAGGTTCCCCAGATTCTCAAACTCGGAAAGGCGCCAATCGCGGTATGGTTCATCACGTTTGCCCTGACCGTCTTCGCCGACCTTACGGTTGCTGTCGAGGCAGGGATGATCCTGGCGATGCTCTTGTTCGTTCAGCGAATCAGCACGACGACGAAGGTCCTGAGAGTAACTGACGACTACATCGAGAAGGGAATAGAACACTCTTTACAACTTAACCCCCTGCCCAGTGGCGTGGTGGTTTTCCGCATTCACGGGGCGTTTATGTTTGGTGCGACCGACAAGCTCAGCGTCATCACGGATCAAGTCGACGACCTTCCGCCCGTCATCATTTTGCGGCTTCGCAATATGAACGCATTGGACGCGACTGGACTGAAAGCGCTGGAGGAATTAGCCGTTAAGCTTTCATTGAAAGGGCGACACTTGGTCATGTGCGGCCTTCAGAACCAAGCGGCAAACTTGGCTGATCAAGTTGACCTTCGACGCCATGTTGGCGAAAAGAACCTCGTTCTTAGTTTGCGCGAGGCTATCGATCGAGCAAAGGAAATCCTGGCCGAGACTACTTAACCGGAATCTCGATGAAATTGATCGTTGGCGCTTTGACTCCAACTCCACCTTCAACCCCGGTGAGAGCCATGAAATAAATCTTGCCGGCCTCAAAGTTCTTAGTGACGGTTGCCACTTCGGTCTCGGTGTTTTGACGCTGGGCGACCAATGTGGTTGGCCCGGCATCGATCTCCTGAACGGTCACGTCGCCAAAGTTAACCGGGTTAAAGTTGATCGTTGATATTGTGCCTGGATTTTTGAAGATAACGGCAAAATTTTGGTTCCCGACCGAGCGGTTATAGGTGTTCATGCCATACACCCTGGATTTCGATCCGTTTGGCACTGCGCGGTTGATGGGTTGGGACAGAAATCGAAGTCGCTTTTCGTTCTCGGTTCCAAAGTTCTTTAACCCGAAGGCAATGAACAGATTATCCGAGTTGGTGGGCAAAGTTTGGGTTTGGCTATCGATGACAACGGTGCTTCCGGTTTCTTCGATGCCGAAGTCTTGGATTTTGGATTCGGTCGTCTTGAACAACGTCGATGAATCGAGAAAGGCAATATTGGTGAACTGAACGGTGTCATTAACCAACATGTCTAGGTTGGCATCGGTACAGAAGTTGATGAATCGATAATTGGGATCCGGAAGTTTTCCTGCGGAACCTCCGCAGCCCATGGCAACACTCAAAAACACCCCTAAACCAATGATTCCAGACCTTAATTTCATTCGATATCCTAATTGTGACTCAATAGCCCTTTAATATTTTCGTCAAAAATGTCATAACAATGAGGGCAACCGACCAAAGAGGTTAACTCAATTTGCTCTATTGTTGTTTTACAGACGGAGCAAACGGTCGCTTTGTTCGTCGGTTCTGGCGTAAAAAGCTTCCTTTTTAGGTTAATTGCGTTGGGACAACTCCCGCAGACTTGGTAGGATTTGCCTTCAAAAGAAATCTTTCGCGACTTCTCTCGAAGGCAATCGGGGCATTCCAAATTATTAAAAAGCTGTTCCTTCACAGGTGTGTTTTCTGAATCGGGCGATGAGATCATTGGTAATGGGTCCAGGGTTTCCGTCGCCAATTGGCCTTGCGTCGATCGAGACCATCGGTATAACTTCAGCCGCGGTTCCGGTGAGGAACGCTTCGTCGCAGGAATATAGGTCAAACGGGGTGAGAAGACACTCTTCAACTTCGTATCCGGCTTGCACGGCCAACATCAAGACTGTGTCTCGAGTGACGCCTCGGAGCAGGCCCGACGATGGGTCTGGCGTTCGCACCTTTTTGCCTTTGACTAGAAAGATATTGTCGCCGGTGCATTCGGCGATGTAGCCTTGGTGGTTGAGCATGAGGCCTTCACCGGCTCCCAATCTGTTGGCTTCTTGTTTGGCGAGAATGTTTGCCGCATACTTTCCAATGCACTTTAATCGTGGGTCGAGGGCGTCGGCAGGGATTGTTTTGAAGCTGGTGGTGACAACGTGCAAACCGTTTTTGTAGCTCTCCGGTGAATAGAGGGCCAACGTGCTGACAAGGACCATCACGTTCGGAGTTTGGTCAATCTTACTAGGGTCAAGTCCGAGGCCGGTACCGCGGGTGACATTGAGCCGGATATAACCGTTTTCGGCTTCTGATTTTCGGCAAACGTCCAGGATGATCTGCTTCAACTCAGATTGAGATATGGTCATCTGGTAGTTCAAATACTTGATACCGTGGTACAAGCGGTCCAGATGTTCGTCCAGCTTGAAGACTTTGCTGCCGTAGATTCGGATGCCTTCGAACAGCCCGTCACCGTACAGGTAGCAGTGGTCGGAAACGGAGGTTGTCGCCGTTTCAAGCGGAGAAACAACGCCATTTAGCCAAACGAGCTTCTTCATGTCTCTATTATGTACGGTTCAACCTTAATAATTTTGCGTCATTTTAGGTTCAATTAGCGTCATAATTAGAAACTGAGTAATCGGTTGAAATGAAGATTTTTATGAAGCGCGGTGGAATCGTGCTGGTTGGTTGTTTAGCGGTCGTATCGATCGTGGTGGCAGCTGTTGTCCAAGGGACTGAAGCGAAGCTTGTAAAAGGAAGTCAAATCGGTGTGGTCAATGTTGGGGGTCTGACCGTTTTGGAGGCTCAAAAAAAGCTGAGAATTTGGTGGGAAGGCGCGAAGATCGACAAGCTTACTTTGACAATTAAGGATAAATCCCTGAAGAAAACTTACACTCCCAGCGAATTAGGGGTTGCGATTGACGACGTAGCTTCGATTGCTCAAGTACCGGTTGAAGGGCTGGTTGGTCAGGTTCTGGATAAGCCTGAAATTCATAAGTACCCCGTCAAAATAAAGCCGACTCTGTTTGATTTGAACGGTTTGAAGGCATCAGTGAAAGCATCTTACGGCGATCCTGGACCGGCTCGGGTCAAGTTCGCCGATGGCAAGATTATTCGCGAGCCAGAAAAGCCTCGGTACACCCTTGATGATCTGGCCTTGCCAGAGGCGGTAATGAAAGGGCTGCTTGATGATCAGACCGTTACCTTGCCGATTAAAGAGGAGCCAAAGCGAATTACGGACGAGGTTTTGAACCAGATTACTGATGTGGTTTCCGAGTTTTCAACTCACTTTTCGTCGGATAACCGGCCGCGTTCAAACAATATCAAGATCGCGTCGAGCAAGTTAAATGGGATTTTGATTCTGCCCGGTGAAACCATGGGTTTCAACGAAACGGTTGGACAGAGAACCCTCAAAGGAGGGTACAAAATCGCTGGGGTCTACGTGAACGGTCGACATGACACCGGGATTGGCGGCGGCATCTGCCAGGTGAGCACGACCCTTTATAACGCGTCGCTGTTTGGCAACTTGAAGGTTTTGGAGCGAACGAACCACTCGCTGCCCGTTCCGTATGTACCGCTTGGGCGGGACGCGACGGTCAATTATGGTGCGCAAAATTTGGTCATCCAAAATACGATGGCGACGCCGATTGTGGTGGTCAGCGAGTATCACCCTGGGAAGTTGACTTTCCGAATTCTTGGAAAGAAGGAAGTAGGTCTTGAAGTGAAGATCACGCAGGGCAGAGTTCACTCGTCGGGTGGCGGCACGCGGCGGGAATATGATCCAAAGCTTCCAGCAGGGACGACGAAGGTCCAGCATAACGGTGATAACCGATACGTGCAGACTTTCCGATCGGTTTATAAGAACGGGGTGAAGGTTTTGACCGAGACGTTAAAGGACAGCCACTATGATGGCGGCGGGACGATCATTAGTTATGGTCCGAAAGCAAAGCCAAAGCCAGTTGCTCCGGCAACGACGACAGCCCCAGGTATTGCTCCTCCTGCGACGACCACGACGACGGGCGTTGGAACTGGAACGGGCAACTAGTCTCGCTACTTTGTCTTTATCAAAACGAGGTCTTTTCCGTTGTAGATAACCTCGCCAAACTCTTCTGGCTTTCGGGCGCGAGGGATGCGGTCTTTCGCCAAAATGAGGTGAGTAATGCCGAGTGGATTAGGGCTAAGGGTTTCGCGGCTGAGCATGGATCCCAGTTGTTTTCGCTTCGCATCGTAGTCGGGAGTTTCGCTCCAGTGCCCTAAGAACGCCTTATTGCCGGCAAGACCGACGAAGATAGGGTTCAAGTCGGAAATGAATGGCGTCTCATACGAATCGACTATTTGGCCGCCTTGCTCATCTTGGCTTGGGGCGGGAATTCCGGGAAGGGCGGCGACGGTGGCGTACGCACCGAGCGGGCGCAAGATATCGAGAATATCGGATACGTCTTTTGCGTAGTAGATTGAGTGTACAGTGGTGTTTGAGACATCCTTCTTAGCCAGCGT